>DATLTI010000345.1:0-6072 GCA_035533675.1 Acidimicrobiales bacterium
CTCGCTCGGGCGACGTTCGATCCAGTAGATGTCGTTCGCGTCAGTGACGATCGAGCTCAGTGAGACGACGTCCTCAACGAGCAATTCGCCGCTGATCGGAGAGGTCCAAGCGCCATACGCTGCTGTTTTTGCCACATCGAACTCCTTTCGTTGGTCGCCCGGGAGAAGCTACCAGCGCTCGTGATGCACCCTCTCTTTTGTGCTGCGCCGTTTCGCGAGCGAGCGTTTGGCAGGCGAGGCGCTTTCGGGAACACCGATCGCGATCGCACCGATGGCGATCATTTTTTCGGGAACATTGAATGCGCGAAGCAATTGCTCCTCGCGTCCTTGGAGATGAAAAAAGAGTGCACCGAGACCAACGTCTGAGACCGAGAGCAATAGCGCCATCGCGGCAAATGCCGCATCGACGCTCCAGTAGGGGACGGGCCACGATTGAGGGGCAAGTCCGGCGAGTGTCGAGGAGGTCTTGTCGCTCCTCGAGTACCGCTCGACGTAAGCGTCTGGACTCGCACAGGGGATGACGATGACCGGTGCCTGGGTCAGCCCCCGTGATCGTCTCTCGTCTTGGCGCCAATCGGGTTCGCTGATTGTCTCCCAGAAGTTCGCCCGGGCGGCCTCTTTGGTGAGCACGAGTAGCTCGACACTCTGGGAGGATCCTGCCGAAGGGGAGCGAAGACTGAGGGAAAACAGCTGGTCGAGGGTGGTCTCGTCGACCGGGTCGGAGAGGAAATGCCGGGTCATCCTTCGAGAGCGGACGGCATCGGTGAACTCCACGGCAAAAACTTACTCCCGAGGGCTGAATGGAATGTTGACTAAACTGGTAATCTTTAAGGAACCAGCAGAGCCGAGAGGCAATATCTGTGGATTGGCCGTGGCCGATCACAAGGAGAGAGGAGGGGTCGCGAGATGGCAAGTTTTCGAGACCTTCTAGCCGAGGTCAAGAAAGAGATCCGCGAGATCGAGCCCGCAGCGGCAGACGTGCTGCGATCGAGTGCAGTCTTTCTTGACGTGCGAGAGGCCGATGAGTACGAACAGGGTGCAATTCCTGGAGCGATGCATCTTCCCCGGGGATTTCTCGAGGTGCAGATCGAGGGAAGAATCACCGACAAGTCCGCACCAATCGTCGTCTACTGCGCCGGTGGGACCCGCTCTGCCTTTGCTGCAAAATCACTCTCAGACCTTGGATACACCGATGTCGTCTCGTTGGTCGGTGGATTCAACCGCTGGAAGGACGAGGGCCTGAACTGGCAGACACCGGTCGTTCTGACCTCTGATCAGCGCAACCGCTATCAGCGCCACCTATTGCTTCCCGAGGTGTCAGAGGCTGGACAACAGCGCCTGCTTGCCTCAAAGGTGCTGCTGCTCGGAGCAGGTGGACTCGGTTCGCCAGCTGCGCTCTATCTTGCAGCTGCTGGAGTGGGCACGATTGGCATTGTCGACATGGATGTGGTCGATGCCTCGAACCTGCAGCGCCAGATCTTGCACACCATGGATCGCATCGGCGAGCGCAAGGTGGATTCAGCGAAAAAGGCAATCACGGCGATGAATCCCGACGTGAATGTCATCACCTACGACATGCGTATTGGTGCTGACAACATCGTCGATCTTTTCAAGGACTACGACCTTGTCGTCGACGGTACGGACAATTTCCCGACCAGATACCTTGTCAACGATGCCTCGTTGCTGACCAACACCCCAGTGGTGCACGGTTCGATCTTCCGTTTCGAGGGCCAGGCAACCGTATTCAATCCCTATGTCGGACCCTGTTATCGCTGCATCGTCCCCGAGCCTCCACCACCCGAACTCGCGCCCTCGTGTGCAGAGGCGGGTGTCCTTGGTGTGCTGTGTGGCATCATCGGCTCGATCGAGGCGGTTGAGGCAATCAAGATGCTGCTCGGAATCGGCGAGACCCTTGTTGGTCGTCTGCTTGCCTATGACGCCCTCGGTGAGGAGTTCAGAACCTTCAAGGTGCGTCGAGACCCAAACTGCCCCGCCTGTGGCGAGGGAGCAGAGATTGTGATCGCGGAGTACGACCAGCTCTGCATGCCCCACGTAATCGCACCAGCGCACTGAGACGCGGTTCGCCAGGAGCGAACGAAGAACAACTCAATACAACGCCGGGTCGACCATCACGGTTGGCCCGGCGTTGTGGTTTCTTGGGTACTTCGGATATGAACGGGGTGCAGGAACCGCGCCCCGTCAAACGACCCAAGCAGATCGCCGACTCGGCGCTGGTGCTGAAGCAATCCGCGGGCGCCGATACGTGCGCGACCCAGCCGGCGATAGGTGACAGTCTCTGGCCAGTCGCGAATGAGCGCTTCGAGCGCCAACAGCAGCTGCTCGCCATCGATCTCGACATGGGAAGCGCGCATGCGCATGGGAACGCTTGCCCGTCTTGGCCGGCTCAGCCCGCCGCGCAGGCTCCCGTCGTGACCGTCGAGTCGGAGGACTCTGCTATCGCTATGTCCTGGTTCACTGCGGGCAGCGCCAACGCGTAGCCGACGGCGGTGTCAGTGGTCGAGCGGGCAAACACGACTCCTATGACCGTGCCATCGCGGATCCCGTCGGCTGCGTCACCGGAGGCGATGAGGGGACCACCCGAGTTACCGGGTTGGAGCACCGCGTCGAGCTCGTAGACCTCTCGCGTGACCTCGGCGTTGCCGTAGATGTCGAGTCCCGTGGCTTTGAAAGCGTCCGCGACGCCTGCGGGCACCGCTTTGAACGGGCCTCCTTCTGGGTACCCGAGTACCGCCGCGGCACTGCCGCGGCCTACGAACGCAGAACCCCCGAGCAGCGACGCGGGCGGGTCGCGAAGACCAGGTACGCGAAGCACAGCTATGTCGAGCTGTGGATCGTAGAGGGCCGCCGTCGCCGGGTGGTCACCGTACTGGTCGATCACGAAGGGGCGCGAGATGCCCGCAACGACGTGCGCGTTGGTGACCACGAGTCCCGGTGTCACCACGAAGCCGGAGCCCTCCTGGATTACCCCGCATCCTGATCCTTCGATCTTGACCGTCGACGGGGCGTCGACCGCCACCGCCGGAGCGATGGCCGACTCGCTCGGGGAAGCGACCGGAGGAGCGACCTGCGGAGGCAAACCCGCGAAGACGACCGGGAATCCCTCTGATGCCAGGAAGGACCCGATGCGGGAGAAGATCGTCGGCGGTGCCGGTAGGAGCTTGTCCGCGGCCCGAAGGATGTGCGAGTTGGCCACCGCCGAGTTGAGCGAGGTGAACCGGCTGTTGGTTAAGACCCCGGCCACGAGCCAGACCGCGACAAAGGTGGCGAACACCGCCACTACGGCGCCCGCGGCCGAGTCGACTGGGCCGAGGTGGATCCGACGAAGCGCGACATTCGAGTGGAGGCCAAGGTAGCGGCCAACTCCGCCGAGGATCCCGGCCATCCCGAAGATGACCACCGCCGCGATGACCGTCTTACTCGCGGTGGTGTGGACCAGGCCGACCAGAGAAGGGACCGTCAGGGCTCCGATGAAGAGTCCCAGCCAGAATCCGCCGAAGGAGAGGACCTGGATGGCAGCACCGAGGCGTAAGCCATGAATGCTGGCAATGGCGACGAGGACCAGAAGCACAATGTCCACCCAGTTCATCCGTAGATCCTCTCAGCTATATCGTGTCTCTTGGTGAAGCTCACCCATTTTGGTCAACGATGAGCTTCCTAGCGAAGCTGGATAATCCGATAGCGGTCGTTGCTTCTCTTCAACCCCCAGAAGAGATTATTCGACCGATTATTCGGTTGCTCTTTGTGGAAGCCATAGTCGGCTCTGGCCGAGCAGGTCGCGTGTCCCAATTTCGCTTGGGCGCTCCAATTCGTGGACAAAGCGCATTTGAGATTGCGTGGACCCGAACTGATCATCAGACGTCGGCACCGGATCTCCGAACGATCACCGGCACTGTTGCGTTGCCCTAGTGGTCTCAGTGCTGCATAAGCGCCGTTCGGGGCGCCCCCGAACCGTGGTTGCACGGGTGACCCGCCAAGTCGGTCGGCGACCCTCGCGAATACAGAACGGCACGCCGAACAACGTGGCTCGTGCCACCGGCAGGAGCGCGGAACGACGGCTCCGCGCACCTTCAAGTTGCCAGTACATGGCAATCCGTCGTTGTCTCCTTGGCTGGATATAGAGCTGCGGCTGCCCTGTTAGAGGTCAGGAGTAACCTCTAAGGTATGGCTCGCAACGCTTCTGATTTTTCGTCCAGTGACCCCGCCGTCATTGTCATGAACCCAGACGAGGAAATCACCGCGGAGCGGTTTCACGCTTGACTCGATCAGCTTCAAGTTGGCAAGCCAAGTGACCCAGGCGTTCGAGCATCAGAGACTTTGGCCGAGGCCCGAGTCGTGGGCGAGGCGTGATACCGCTCGTCATTGATGCTTCTGCTGGCGTGGAGTTAGTAGCCGATACGTTGCGAGGACGGGAACTTCGAAAGCTAATACCGGCGGACGCAGTTCCATGGGTTCCCGAGATCTTCTATCTCGAATACGGCGCAGTTCTTCGTCGTTGGGATCTCAATCGAATTCTCACGGCCTCCCAAGTGGCAAAAGCGATTGAAGAACTTTTGGCATGGCCATTGCGTGTGACTCAGGTTCGCGGCCTCTTTTTGGACGCGTGAAAGCACCGTTCCAATGTCACATTCGCCGATGCGATTTATGTCGCACTCGCTGAACACCTGGGCGCGACACTTCTTACTGATGACCACCGACTCGCCAACACACCCAACTTGTCGATTCAAACTTTGCACCTGTAATCATCAAAATGATGGTTGGCCAGCAAGCCGGTGGCCCTTACCAGTAACTACCGAGCAGCTCCCGCAACGAAGGCCGACACGATGTACGTGGCTTGGCGGTCGAGAGATACACGGGCGCGGTCGTAACGCATCGTCGTTCGTGGATCAGCGTGTGAAGCGGCCTCTTGGACATCACGCAATGGCACGCCCGCATCGAGTGCAGCGGTGATGAACGCGTGCCGCAATGTGTGAGGTCCAACAGGCTTGGTGATTCCCGCCCGTCGTGCAATGCGTCGAACAATTCGTCCTGCTCCGTGACGATCGAGGCGCTCGCCGTCAGCGCTGAGAAAGATCGCTCCTTCGCAGCGTTCTCCGATCGCGAGATCGACAGCGCGAGCGGTGCGTGGCGCGAGTGGGATCGTCACGACCTTCCCGCCCTTTCTCAAAATGGTAAGTGTGCGGTGTCCTCGTTCAAGACCAAGTGCTTCAATGTTCGCACCAGTCGCTACAGAAACTCGCAGACTGTTAAATGCCAGCAATGAAATAAGTGCGTGTTCGGCAGCTGGTCCGAGTCCCGCTGCAACGAGTAGCGCGCCTACTTCGTTTCGATCAAGCCCCGTCGCATGCGACTCATAATCAAGCCGAGGGCGACGGACATGCACCGCCGGGGAATGATCGAGCAATTCTTCCTCAACTGCGTAACGGTAGAAACCTGCGACGGTGCAAAGTCGACGCGAGACTGTGGCTCGCGCACGGCCGCGAGCTTCGAGGTCACGACCGAAACATTCAATGTCGGCGCGGCGCGCTTTGAATAGATGAATGTTGTGTTGCTCACACCAAGCGGCGAATTGTCGAAGGTCAAGTGAATACGCGTCACGAGTCAGTCCGGAATAGCCGGCCAAATAGCCGGAAAGCGCGAGGCGCTCGGCCTCGCTGAATATTGGCTCCACGAGGACGACGTTGTTTGATGGATTTGCGGTGGTCATGAGTCACCTCCAGGTCGGGCTGAGACCCGGACTGGGTTTACCGCGTCCCAGCAATGTTGAAATACCCACCGTAAGAGGTTGATCACGAACATTCTGGACGCCCACACATGTGGCAAATACCGCCGAATCCGGCGTCTATCGTCGTGAGTTGACGCTCTCGATCCCGTCGTTGTTCTGTGCGCCTCTCGCCCCGCAGCGATGAGCACCTTAGAGCGCGCGCCAATAGGCAGTAAATAGACGACCGTCCACCAGCTGTTGCGGTGGCCCGAGAAAGATCTCGGGTGCAACCAACCAACAACAAACCGGTGGAGGTCTTTACCTATGCTTGCACTTTCGCCACGCGCCGT
>DATLTI010000346.1:0-1090 GCA_035533675.1 Acidimicrobiales bacterium
AGATCTCCCCTACTTCTTGTAGAGCACAAACACGAAGAGGAACATGAAGACGAGATTGATGAAATACATCGCCTCACAGAGACCGACCACGATGAACATAATCGTGAACAGTCGGCTCTGAGCCTCTGGCTGGCGTGCAACGCCAGCAATCGTCTGGCTACCAGCAAGACCGTCACCGATTGCAGCGCCAACGGCACCGCCGCCGAGGGCAAGACCCCCACCGACCATCGCACCCGCAAGCTGGATTGCCTGGTCGATTCCTGTTGCTGCCATGATTCCTCCTGTTATTGAGATTGTGGTTGAAAAACGGGTTTCTTGACGTCTCTAGTGCCCACCGGAAAGGGCGGATTCAAAGTACAAGATGGTCAAGATCGCAAAGATGAATGCCTGAACGGGACCGACGAAAAGTCCGTCGATCATCTTCCAGAGCGTGTCAAGGATCGGCACGCCCACAAGGAAAGGTCCCGGCAGCGCGGCGATCAGCAAGAGCATGACGCCACCGGAGAAGATGTTGCCAAAGAGCCGGAGAGCAAGTGTGATTGGCTTGACGATCTCTTCGATGATGTTGATCAGAAAGAGTGCCTTTGGCTTGAAGTAGTGACCGAAGTAGCTCTTCAGGCCCTGCTGGCGGATCCAGGTGATGTGCACCAGCACGATGACGAAGATTCCCATTGCAAGGGTGAAGTTGATGTCACCGGTCGGCGCAGGAAGGTACTGGGGACTGTGACCGGTCGGGATGAGCTCAAGCCAGTTGGCGACAAGGATGTAGGCAAACAAGACAAACGCCAGCGGCACGATCGGCTTACCTGCATCGCCCATCGAGGACTCGACCTGGTTCTCGACCGCTCCGATGATCGACTCGACGGCGAGCTGTAGCTTGCCCGGCACTCCAGAGGTTGCCTTGGCGCGCAAAAAGAATCCGATGCCAATGATGACCAATCCCGCGACCGCGCACGAGAGAAGGTCGTCGAAGTTGACCGTGAGGCCAAACAACTTGCCTGTTATGTGGTCGCCAACAGTGATGTTGACTGCGAGCATTCCGCCCATTACTGCGTGACTCCTGCGGTCGAGGAACGAAGAAGGGAGACTA
>DATLTI010000347.1:0-1479 GCA_035533675.1 Acidimicrobiales bacterium
GCTCCAAGGTCTGATGGAATCGAATCTGGCCATTCACCAGAATTCATGTCGAAGGTGACGTATTGATAGCGATCCTGGTAGCGCGCCATGGATTTTGCGCCCTCATCCATCATCTGCGAGGAGAAGTCCGCAAGGATTGCATTGGCTCGAGGAAACAGATCAAGCACTGCGCGCGCCGCAGGACCCGTACCTGCTCCGATATCGAGCACGGTGAAGGCCTCATCGTCACCAAAGGGAAGCAGCTCTCCCATCAGCATCCATTGCGCTCGGCGTTTTGCCTCGCGAGCCTCCTGCTTGGAGATGAAACCCTGAACACCGGCATCTGTCTGCCAGATCGCGGCGTTGTTATCGACGTTTGCGCTCATCTTCTTACCTTATTTCACTTGAGGAGCCTCGCTTGCACGAGCCTCGGGCCCAAAGGGGTCAGCCCTTTACCGCGACCCTTGATTCACCGATGGAAACGGGAATGGGAGTCGGGTACTTCCCGGTCAGACAGGCAGAACAGAATCCAGCTCCGTCCGCATCGATCGCCTTGTACATGCCTTCGATGCTGAGAAACGCAACCGAGTCAGCCTGCAAGAAATCAGCCATCTCATCAGGTGACATGGTGGATGCGAGCAGCTCGCCGCGAGAGGGAGTGTCGATCCCATAAAAACATGGCCAGGCAAACGGCGGCGAGGAGATTCGCAGATGTACCTCAAGCGCGCCTGCCTCTTTCAACATCCGAACAATCTGTCCCGTTGTCGTACCGCGCACAATCGAGTCATCGACAACGATCAGACGTCGACCTTCGACGCTCTCGCGCAGAGGATTGAGCTTGCGACGAACGGCATCAATGCGCGCCTCTGGTGTGGGCGAGATGAACGTCCGGCCGATGTATCGATTCTTGACAAGACCTTGTCCAAATGGAATGCCGCTCGCTGCGGCAAATCCCTCCGCAGCAGGAACACCTGAGTCTGGTACGCCGAGCACGATGTCTGCCTCGACAAAGGATTCCTGGGCGAGCTGTTGTCCCATCCGGTGACGTGCAGCGTGTACCTCCTTGCCAAACAGCTTGGAGTCTGGTCGCGCGAAGTAAACGAACTCAAAGACACACAGCCGAGAATCAATGCGCTCTTCAGCAAATGGAAATACCGAACGCGGACCGTCGCCATCAATGATCAACATCTCGCCAAGAGCAAGCTCGCGCACAAAGTTCGCGCCGACAATGTCAAGTGCAGGACTCTCTGATGCAATCACCCAACCGCCGAGGGTTGTCTCTGTCGGTTCAAGGCGCCCGAGACACAGTGGCCGGAAACCATTCGGGTCACGGATGCCGATGAGATGTTTCGTATCGATAAGTCCGAATGAAAACGCGCCCCAAAGGCGTGGGAGCACGAGATAGAGTGCCTGTTCAAGCGCGTCGGGCGCGTCTGGGTCATCAAGACCGGCAAGCTCCAGCGAGAGCAGCTCAGCGACAAGATCGCTGTCAGAGCTCGA
>DATLTI010000348.1:0-8411 GCA_035533675.1 Acidimicrobiales bacterium
ACTCGAAATGATGAGAGGTGACGCATGGCTCGTCAACGTCGCACGGGGCCGCCACGTGGTAACTGATGACCTTGTCGATGCGCTGCAGCGGAATACAATCGGCGGGGCCGCTCTTGATGTGACCGATCCTGAACCACTCCCAGATCGCCATCCGTTGTTTCATCTCCCAAACTGCATCATCACTCCCCACACTGCAGATACGCCAGAGATGATTCGACCCCTTCTCGCTCAACGCATCGAAACCAACGCAGCGCATTTCCTCGCGGGAGAACCCCTTGAGGGTGTCGTCAACGTTGAGGCTGGTTATTGATTACTGCTCACGATCAGTAATCAGCGTGTCTCAATGAAACGCTTGCTGTATTGGTACATCTGAGACCGAGTTCACATCGCGGGCATGTCCGAACCGGACAAAAGGTGCAGTTGTTGCGCGTTGACCGATAGCTAGCACCCATGCATCGCGAAGATGTTGCGAGCATCTACGATGCTCAGGCCGATTCAGTCTCCGAGCGGCGAACAAGGTAGTTCCATCCCGCAAGAATCTGTCCGTCGGCCCAGACCTCGGCACGCTTTGCAACAGTGTCCTCTTCATCTCCAAATCGAGTGACGGTGCCAGCCGCCATCGCGGTGAGCTGAATTCGACATGCCCTGTCAAGCAAGATTGCCGTCATGACCGCGGAGGGAATATCCTTGCCCACGGCAACGAGACCATGCTGGGGCATCAGACAGGCGGGTGCAGATCCGAGTGCTTCTGCAAGTGCCACGCCGAGCTCTTGTGTCTTGATCAAGCCACCGGTGAGGGTAAATCGAGGAACATCGGGAAAGCTGAACAGGCTCCCCGCATGGCTCAATGCCCTCATCGGCGCGTCGAGCGCAGCGAAGGCATTTGCCGCATCCGAGTGGGTGTGCACGACGGCCCCGACATCACTTCGACGGTTCATGATTTCGGTGTGGATCGGATATTCGATGTGCCGCGTGTTCTTCCCGTTGAGCACCTTGCCCTCCGCGGACACAAGAACGACCTTTTCCTCGTCGATCTCCTCAAAACCCCAGCCTGAGCCCTTCATCCACACGCCCTGTCCGTCGAAATCGCGCACGCTCGGGTGGCCCCAGACCATGTCGTCTTGTCCCCCGGTGGCCAATACGTGACAGGCCTGCACAATCAGGGCCCGGGCCTCGACTACATTCGAAGGCATCATTGTCATGGTCTCCCCTTTATCCTCGCGTTCACAACGCACCAGAATCTGCATTGACCAAAGGACTCAACGCTAAATCAGCTCCTCACGTTAGCCTCTCGGACACAACAGACAACAATGCAAACGCACAGTTCCCCCCTTGCTTCGTACACGCTCACCGAAGATCTCTGTCAAATTGCGACCGGGCGCGCCATACGAGAGTCCCCTATCCGGTTACAGGTCGTTCCCGGCATAAGAGAGATTGAAACTCTTGTTCACAAGGGGAAAGTCCGGGACGATCGTGTCCTTGAGAGCAACCGAAAGTGCTGGCCAGTTGAGAAACGACGGATCAACGACCTTGCAGCGCGTGATGCTCCCTCTGGCATCGATCTCGACACGATGGACGATGCCTCCGCGCCATCCCTCGACGATGCCGAGTCCGGATCCGCCTCGAACCGACCCAATGGCGGAGGTAACCCTGAGATCTGGCGCCCGCTCAAGAAGGTCCCTGATGAGCAAGAGCGAGGTTCTGACCTCCCGCACGCGTAAGAGAAATCTCGCGAGGACGTCGCCCCCCTCCTCGACGACTGGTTCGAACGGTTCATCGAACCTCAGGAAGGGATGGGTCAACCGTGCATCATCTGCCAGTCCTGAGGCTCGCGCAACCAGACCAATGACGCCGATCCCAGCAACATCTTCCAAAGAGAGCACCGCGGTGCCTCGAAAGCGCTCCATGACCACACTGCTCGACGTCGCAAGTTCAATGAGATCCTCGAAGTCATTCTCGATCGAATCCAACTCCATCGGACCTGGAAGGCGCAAAAGCTCCGTTGACCCGGGTCGAATCGCACCGCGCAACAGGCGGTGTCCGGTAATTTCCGCATTGAGTCGCAGCAGTCGTTCTCGCAACACGAGTGCGCGCGATTGGGCAATTCCAAAACCCACATCGTTACAGAGGTCACCGATATTTGAGACATGGTTATAGACGCGTTCAAGCTCGAGCAGGATCGCCCGCAACACCAGTCCCTCTTCGGGAACGGTAATCCGACAGGCCTCTTCGATCGCCAGGCTGTAGGCAAGATTATGACCGACCGCGCTATCGCCTGAGATGCGCTCGGCAATCTCGACTCCTGAATCGACCTCGCGCCCTTCGAAGAGCCTCTCGATTCCACGATGGACAAACCAAAGACGAGCCTTCATCTTGATGATCGTCTCGCCAACGACCGAAAATCGAAAGTGACCTGGCTCGATGACACCCGCATGGACTGGTCCAACGGGAATCTCGTAGACCTCGCGACCTCCAACCTCGACGAACGGGAACGGTGGGGCGTCAACGAGCATCGGTGGCACCTCACCTGCGTCATTCAGCATCGGATGGAAGTCCTCTGGCCAGTGTTGATGAAGTACGAGGCGACGGAGAAAGGGATGGCCCAGGGGTTCGATACCAAACAGGTCGCGGTTTTCACGCTCAAAACGACTTGCCGAGAATGAAAGGTGGCTGAGCGAAGGCACCGAGGGATGCTCTTGGTCAAGTCGTACCTGAAGTTCGACTCTGTGATCCGGTGGTCCAGCGAGGAATACGTAAACTACTCGTAGGGCGTCGCCATCATCATGAGCCGCAATCATCGCCAATCGGTAGTGCTTTGCGAACAGCCCGGTCGCACGGAGTACGAGCTCATCGATCGGGACCAGGTCGCTCTCACGTGCGCTGTTATGGCCATAGGACTTTTGGGATGATCTCATCGTGGACTCTTGGTCCTCAGAAAGTTCCATCTATGGGACAATCACGTAGGCCGCGGCATGAAGGAGCGGTGCAAGGGGCCAAGCGAGGATCCCGAAAAACGCAGACGCCACAAGTCCAGCAATGAGCGGGACCGTGAATGTTCTCGCAGTCGGCCGATGATTGTCTGGCGCCGGCGAGTCACCAAGTAACAACGCGCGAGCGTGTGCCATGACCGAAACAAAGATGATCGACATCAGCACCAATGAGATTGCGGCAACCCAGGTGAGGCCGACGGCAATCTCGGCCCTTAGCATGTTGAGTTCGCTGACAAAGAGACTAAATGGAGGGAGACCGAGAAGGGCCACGAGCCCGAATCCGAAGATGCCACCAAGCATCGGCCTTCGCGACAAGAGAGCCGGGACCTGGTCAATCGCGCTTGATCCCTCAACGAGGTAGATCTCTCCTGCGGAGAGAAATAACACAGCCTTTACTATCCCGTGTCCAAGAATGTGCAAAAGCACGGCGGCGATAGCAAGCGAACTCCCTGCAGCGGCACCAAGGGCGATGAGACCCATGTGTTCTATGCTGTGGTAAGCAAGCATGCGTTTGTAATCCTTTTGGGTCAACAGCAACGACGCCGCAACGAAGAGCGAGCCGAGGCCGACCACAACGAGAAGTGAACGCGTGTAACCAACTCCGAGGGCACCATCCGCGATTGCCTTGAAACGTAAAAGTGCATAAAAGGCAACGGTGAGCAATACACCCGACATGAGCGCCGAGACAGGCGCTGGAGCCTGACTGTGAGCGTCCGGAAGCCAGCTATGCATGGGCACAAGGCCAACTTTTGTGCCATAGCCAAGAACAAGAAGCGCCACGGCAAGGCGCATGACTCCAGTGTCGAGATGATGTGAGATCGCCATAAGCGATGTCCAGTCAAGCGCACCCGCTCCGTGCAGATCTGAGCGAGGACCAACTACGTGCAGCGCTGCGAAATAGACCAGCACCGTGCCGAGCAACGCAAGGGCGATCCCCACCGAACAGATAATCACGTATTTCCAAGAGGCCTCGAGCGCACCGGCAGTTCGACGGTGTCCGACGAGAAAGGTCGTTGCAATCGTCGTCGCCTCAATCGCCACCCACATCACCCCAAGGTTTGCAGACAGCACCGCGAGGAGCATGCAGGCAACAAAAATCTGCACGAGCACGACATAGAGCGACGCGTGGCGAGCACTCGAGCTGCCCCTGTCAATCTCGGTACTCAGATAGCGGACTGTCTGGCTCGTCGCGAGCAGCGATACAGCGCCGATCACGACAACCATGAAAGAGCTCAGCGCGTCGGCACGAAGGCCACCGTCGAACGCTCCGAGCGCCTGGTGGTTCACGGTTTTGACACAGAGCCCGATACCGAAGGCGAGCACACCTCCGTTTGCGAGTGTCGTCATCCATCCGACCCATTGCTTCCATGGCGCGAACCCTGCAACGATCGCAGCCGCGATAGGCAATCCAAGAATAATGTAGATCAGCATCAGTCGTGGAGCTCTTGCATCTGGTCGAGATCAAGCGCACCCGACTGCGCACGCATCGCTGTTGCAAGCACGCGGAGAACCGCAACAACAAGGAGAACATCGAGCGATGCACCGAGCTCAACGACAAGTGGTACGCCCGCGGTGAGAAGGAACGCAACAAGAGCGACTCCATTGTCGATCATCAAGAGTCCGACGATCTGTGAGACCGTCTTCCGTCTTGTGACGAGCAAAAGAAACCCGACGAGCACCGTCGCGATACCGATCGGTACGAGACGCGAGGCAGGGTTCGGAAATAACGCGGTGATCTTGCCGCTCGCGAGATAGGCAATAACGACAAGCACGGCCGCGCCCACCAGCGATGCCGGTACGTTGATCAGCGGTGAGGCCTCCCGACTGCCAGGATCACGGCGCACGACCTGTCGAATCAGCATTGGGATGACAGACCCTTTGACAATAAAGACAATCGCGGCGGTGATGGCCAACGCACCGTCGTGGATATGAGCGGCGAGCACTCCTGCGACCACACCAAGAGCGACACCTTGAATTGACAGGATCGAGATGATCGCACGAAGGTCGCTTCGCCACAGCGTCAAGATCGCACAGACGAGTACCGCACCCGCTGCAAGATCAAGTATCTGGATATAGCTCGATCCGCTCATCGCGCCACAAGACCTGTGACGACCGCGAGGACGGCGAGCACGAAGCCCCCTGTGAGCAGCTCGGGTACGCGGAAGAGGCGCAGTTTCGCGGTTGATATCTCAATCAGCGTTACCCCGGTAGCGATGATGGTCGTCTTTGTGCCGAGCAGCACTATCCCCAGTAACAATCTTGCAGGATTTGAATTCGACGCGATGCCCCATGGGAAGAACAGGTCTGCCACGAGAGCGAACAGGAATCCGAGGCGCATAGCTTGGCCAAGCATTACGAGACCGAGTTCGGGACCGGAGTATTCAAGGATCATCGCCTCGTGAACCATGGTCAGTTCAAGATGGGTCGATGGGTTGTCGACCGGAATCCTTCCCGTCTCTGCAATCACAACGATGAGCAGTGCGACAAATGCGAGCAGACGTTCGGGGTTTGCAATCCAGTCCGGGTGCGCAAGCGTTGCCGACACAATCTCTGGAAGATTCGAGCTTCGGACCTGAATGGAAAGCGCAAGCATCGCCACAAGCAGTGCCGGCTCCGCGAGCGCACCGATCGCCATTGCCCGGCTTGATCCCATTCCACCGAACGCGGTGCCTGAATCAAGACCAGCGAGGGCGAGGGAAACCGAACCGGTAAGGATCAAAAAGACAATGACAAACAGGTCCGCAGACCGACCAAGCACGGGAGAGGTCGTGACAAGCGGAGTGATCGCTATTGCGACCGCGATGGAGGCGACGAGCAGGAGCGGCGTGATGACAAATACAACGCTCGTGTGCTCAGAATGAATGCGTTCTTTACCCGCTAGCTTTCTCAGATCCAAAAGCGGCTGTCGAATTGGTGGGCCTTTACGACCCTCTGCCCGCGCACGGATCTTGACCATCAAGCCCATGAGAAGGGGGCCACCCAGCACAACTACGACAAGCTGAAGCAGCGATGCCCCAATCGCCGCGCCAAGTCCAGATGTCGAAGCGCTGGCAATCATGCGAGCACCACCAATATGACAACCAGGGCTATAAATCCAAATGCCAGATAGCGATGCGTGCTCCCGTTCTGAACGCGGCGCGCAATATTTCCCCAAGCCATCACATAACGGATCAGGGGCCGATACCAAGAACGCTCGATCGCGTCGTCGATTTGTAGTCGATAGTTGATCTCATGTTCGAAATACCGAGATTCGGCGACGTGCGTAACTTCGGCATCATGACTCGGACGAAGGACATCGACAAAGACACGCTGGAGAGGTTCGGCAAACGACGTCGCGGTGTACTCCATCTTCGGTGTGAGAAGTGCTCGACCACTCCCCCACGCCTCAACTGACCGCGCTTGACCGCGGGCGGAATGTCTCGCCACGAGTTGCAAGACACCCCAAGCAAGGATGAGCGCCGAAAGCAGCGCGAGAAGGAGCAATACCGGCTCAATCATGCCCGACAGTCCCGAGAGACGAAGCCCAAGACCGCTTTGAACGGATCGGGGGAACGTGCCTCCGAGCCCCACATCCGTTGCTCGACTAATCACTGGCAGGACGACCCCGGGAATGATGCCAAGAACGACACAGGGAATGGCAAGCAGAACCATGCCGCTAATCATGGAGGGCGCGACCTCGTGGGCGGTTGACGCCTCCGGGGTTCGTGGCTGGCCGAGGAATCCAATTCCGAGCGCTTTCACAAAAGCTGCGGCGGTGAGACCACCGGTCAGGGCAAGAGCTCCTACGCCCGCAAGGAGTGCCACCGCTGTGATGGAGTTCTTTGTTGCAAAACCGTGCAGCAGCCCTTGAAAGAGGAGCCACTCACTTGCAAAGCCGTTGAAGGGCGGCAAGGCACTGATCGACAATGACGCAATGCCAAACAGGAATGCTGTAGCTGGCATGCGCCGAACAAGGCCGCCGAGATGATCAAGATCTCGCGTCCCCGTCGCGTGTTGGACAGAACCCGCAGCGAGAAAGAGACAGCCCTTGAACGCCGCATGATTTGTGAGATGAAAGAGCGCTGCGAGCATCGCCAACGCGGCAAGAAGTCGATGTCCGGTGTCCGCCAATGCTCCAGCCGCTCCGACGCCGATCAAAACGAGGCCGATATTGTCGATCGTTGAAAAGGCAAGCAGTCGCTTCAGGTCCGAACTCGCTACCGCCTGAACTGCCCCATAGAGCGCCGACGCGACACCAATTGCAAGAACGACAAGCCACCACCAGAGAACTCCGCCGCCAAGGAGGCCGTTGCCGACGCGGATAATTCCATAGATCCCAAGATTCACCATCGCGCCCGACATGAGCGCCGAGACCGGACTCGCAGCCTCAGCATGGGCGCGAGGGAGCCAAACATGGAGTGGCACCGCGCCAGCTTTTGAGGCAAAGCCGATCAATACCAGTAAGAAGACCGTCGAGCGCACACCTAGAGACAGTCCAGGCGCGTGCAGACGAATGACCGCAAAGCTTTGAGATCCGGCATGTGCAGCGAGGACAACCAGACCGATCAATATCGCAGCAGCTCCAAACTGTGTCATCGCCGCGTACCATTGAGCCGCGTCTCTCGCTTCGGGGCGAGACCGGTGCTCTGCGAGAAGGAGCAGAAATGAGGTAGCTGCCATGAGCTCCCAGGCAACCATGAAGGTCACAACACTGGCCGCCACCGGTACGAGCACCAGACATGCGAGAAAGAGCGGAAACATACCCGTCTCGATGCGACTCTTCTGTATCTTTCTTGCGTAGCCGACTCCGTAGAGGCTTGTGGCAATCCCCAACACCGCCGTCACCACAATAAACAGCGCACCGAAAGGATCGAGCAAGAGATGTACCCCGGTAAATGGAAGCACGGTTGATGTTTGATACACACTCGTCTGCCCGTCAAGAAGCGTCCGCGTGGCTGCGATGAGCGTCATTGCACAGCCAATCGAGCCCAGTAATGCAGCACCAGAGACTCGACTTCTCGCTGGCAAGAGCGTTCCCGCGAGCGCGCCTGCAAGGATCAGGGCAAGACCATAGAGATAGAGATGCACCGTCAACGACCAGTGAGCCCTCGAAGGGCCGCAACAATCGCTCGGGGATCTGGAGGACAGCCGGGAATCTTGACATCGCATTCGGCGACTTCGTCGAGCGAGGACTCCACTCCGTAGGCACCGGTGAATATGCCACCGTTGACTGCGCAATCGCCGCACGCGATGACCACGCGAGGCTCGGGTACAGCACGAACGGTATGACGGAGTGGATCTGCCATATTGCGCGTCACCACTCCGGTAACAAGCAGCCCGTCCGCGTGCCGAGGTGATGCAACAAGGCGCACGCCGAACTGAGCGACATCGTAATGGGGCGCAAATGCGGAATTGATCTCAATTTCGCAGCCATTACACGAA
>DATLTI010000349.1:0-3459 GCA_035533675.1 Acidimicrobiales bacterium
GTAACGGTTGAAAAGTGCGGCTCGCCACCAAGTGCTTCGAGAAGACCCTCTCCACCGTCTGAGATCGCGATCGGAATGGGCATGAACCCCATCTCGGTAACAACGTTGGAGAGGCAGAGTCGCAGTTCGGCTGCGGTCGCACTCGAGCGGAACTTGTCGGGAGCAATCAGGACTCGCGCGATGTGCTCAGAATCCGCGCGGATGGAGTGGTTCGCCATGCACCCTAAGCTAGGGGAGTTCTCAATAGTGGTTTCGAGACCAAAGCTGATCGCAAGATCCGAGAAGGAGCAAAAGATGGCAATCACGGTTGGAGATCGCATTCCTGAGGTTTCGCTCCGCAAGATGGGCGCAGAGGGTCCAACGACTGTGAATTCGGCAGAGGTACTCGGAACGGGCAAAGTCGTACTGTTCGCTGTTCCTGGCGCATTCACACCGACCTGTTCTGACTATCACCTGCCCGGCTTTGTCATTCGCGCCGATGAGTTCAGCGCGAAGGGTGTCGACACGGTCGCGTGCATCGCGGTCAATGACGCCTTTGTCATGGGAGCCTGGGGTGAGAGTCAGAATGTCGGTGATTCGGTCCTATTGCTTGCAGATGGCAATGCCGAATTTGCCAAGGCCGTAGGACTAGAGCTCGATGGAACGGGCTTTGGAATGGGCGTGCGCTCCCAGCGCTACGCGATGGTCCTTGAAGATGGTGTCGTGACCTATCTCGGAGTCGAGCCAGGGCCCGGTCTTTCAGTGAGTGGCGCCGACGCCGTCCTCGCAGCGCTCTAGCGAGACCAACAGCGGGCATACTCGCTGTGGGTGACAGAGCGAGTCGCGGGTAGAATCGTTATCATGGCGAACCCCCCGTTGCACCAGGAGACCCAGGAACGTACGACCGGAACAGTGCGCGTCAAGCGTGGGCTTGCAGAGATGCTGCGTGGCGGCGTCATCATGGACGTGGTGAACGCCGAGCAGGCAAAGATCGCAGAA
Organism: Acidimicrobiales bacterium; assembly: GCA_035533675.1. GTDB lineage: Bacteria > Actinomycetota > Acidimicrobiia > Acidimicrobiales > Bog-793 > CAIVND01. The sequence goes on from DATLTI010000349.1 coordinate 979, forward strand.
GACGCCGGTGCGGTAGCGGTCATGGCACTTGAGCGGGTTCCCTCTGACATCCGACGCGATGGCGGCGTTGCCCGGATGAGCGACCCGGAGCTCATTGTCGGAATTCAGGAGACGGTGACGATTCCGGTGATGGCAAAGGCGCGCATCGGTCATTTCGCCGAGGCGCAGATCCTTGAGGCTTTGAATGTCGACTACATCGATGAGAGTGAGGTCTTGACACCAGCAGATGAGGCGCATCACATCGACAAATGGAACTTTGAGGTTCCCTTTGTCTGTGGCGCGACCAATCTTGGCGAGGCACTGCGACGGATCTCCGAAGGCGCGTGCTTGATCCGCTCGAAGGGCGAGGCAGGAACCGGGAATGTGGTCGAAGCCGTCCGTCACCTGCGCTCGATCCTCGGTGACATCAAAAAGATCAGTGTCTCTGATCCCGCCGAGCTCTATGTCTGGGCAAAGAACCTTCAGGCCCCGATCGATCTCGTGCTCGAGATCGCCGAGACGAGAAAGCTTCCCGTGCCGCTCTTTTGTGCGGGTGGACTTGCTACCCCAGCTGATGCAGCACTTGTGATGCAGCTTGGTGCAGAGGCAGTTTTCGTCGGATCTGGAATCTTCAAGAGCGAGGATCCAAGCCGGATGGCTGCTGCAATAGTCGAGGCAACCGCGCACTTTGATGATCCATCGGTACTCGTCAAGGTCTCGCGTGGACTTGGTGAGGCAATGCGGGGCGCGGAGATCGAGTCGCTCGAGATCCGTCTTGCCGAGCGCGGCTGGTAGTTGACAGCTAAAAGCTCCAAACGCGCGCGATGCGGTCCAGACGATGAGTGAACCGACAATCGGAGTACTCGGGCTTCAAGGCGATGTTCGCGAGCACCTTCTTGCGCTCGAGCGCGTTGGCGTAACCGGTGTGAACGTGCGCTCTCCAAAGGCCCTCTCAGAGGTCGACGCACTGATCCTGCCAGGCGGCGAGTCGACGACACTTGGCATGCTGTTGATCTCATCGGGGCTCGATGGCCCTCTTCGCGAGCGCCTTTCTGCGAAGATGCCGGCGTTTGGAACCTGTGCTGGAATGATCCTGTTGTCGCGTACGGTGCTTGACGGAAGAGAAGATCAACATCCACTCGGGGCGATCAACATCGCCGTGCGTCGGAACGCCTTTGGCCGTCAGGTCGAATCTTTCGAGGTAGATCTCGATGTCGAAGGACTAAAAGAGCCAATGCACGCCGTCTTCATCCGCGCTCCGATCGTCGAAAGCCATGGCGAACGGGTTCGCGTCCTCTCGTCGATCACGCACAACGGAGATCTGCGCCCGGTCGTCTGTCGCGAGGAGAACATCATGGTTGCCTCGTTTCATCCCGAACTCACAAGCGATGTACGCCTGCACAGGCTTTTTCTCGACATTGTCCGCGAATCAACAGGCTGAATCGCCAATTTTGCCTGTCGTTTAGGCTCCAGGAAGAAAAGAGAGTCATTCGGTGTTGATCGGTAATGACAAGCAGGTAGATTGCGCGATGAAGGAGTGCTCATGAAGATCAAAGAGCTTGGCCACGTAGTGTTGTTTGTGAAAAATGTCGAACGTTCCGTGCACTTTTACCGTGATGTGCTCGGTTTTGACATGATCGAGCCAAAGGGCGCAGATGGCCGACCTCTCGAGCCCGCCAGGGTCGCGATGTTCTCGTCAGGTCGCACTCATCACGAGCTTTTGCTCATCGAGGTGGGAGAGGATGCACCACATCCTGGACGCAGCCATCGAGCCGGCCTCTATCACCTTGGATTCAAGATCGGCGACACCGATGCTGAACTTCGCTCGGCGCTCGCCACTCTCAAAGAGGAGGGAGTCAAGATTGCTGGGGCGTCCGATCACACCGTGACGCACAGTCTCTATCTGTTCGATCCGGACGGGAATGAGATTGAGCTCTACATCGATGTCGCAGGTGTCGACTGGAATGACCCAGCCAATACCCTCGCGCCGACCAGAGCGCTCAGCCTCTAGGAATATATTCGGACGGTCCATTGCTGTCGGGCTGTTGAGAATCGCAGCATCGTCGGACACGCTGACAAGACTTCAATGGATCTGATGTTTTTCAGTGAGCGACATCGACGGTGTGGATGACAACCTTGCCTGTCGTGCCCTGCTCAACGGCGCGGTGTGCCTGTTCAGTTTCGCCGAGGCCAAACCGGACAAGCGGCAGGCCGTGATCGTCTCCGACACTGAGCGCCTGGTCTTTGAGGGCGCGCGAGACATCTTTGACCGCGGCGCGTTTCTCGGCCTTTGAGACCGTGTAGACGTAGATGAACTCGATCCCCGCATTGAGGCGCATCATCGATCGGATGTCAAGTGCGAGAGGATCGGTGTCGCTCGCGTAGATGGCGATGGTGCCACCATCTTTGAGCACCTGGGAGTTGATCGTTTGGTTGACGACGGGTGAGACCTCGACGATTGCGTCCACTCCCTGTGGAGCAAAGGAGCGGATCATCGCGATC
>DATLTI010000350.1:0-5596 GCA_035533675.1 Acidimicrobiales bacterium
GATTGTATTCCGCTGCAGCGCATCGACAAGGTCATCAGTTACCACGTGGCGGCCCCGTGCGACGTTGACGAGCCATGCGTCACCTCTCATCATTTCGAGTTCGACTTGAGAGATGATTCCGGTTGTCGCCTCTGTGAGTGATAGAGCAATAAAAACGACCAGCGCTGGGGGCAGTGAAGCGGAAAGTTGTTCGGTTGTCACAACGTTTTCCACGCCCTCAATGGCAGCGCCGCTCCTCCGTACCACGGTGATGCGTGCGCGAAAAGGTTGCAGCAAGGCGATGAGTGAGTGAGCAATTCCGCCTCCCCCAACGATGGTGACCGGAGCGTCATAGAGAGAGGTTCCAGCCTTTTCTCCCCATGCGTTGGCACGGATGCGCTCTGGAAGTTTGCGCAAACCAGCAAGTGCAAGCATCAGCGCGTGCTCTGCGACGGGCTCGGCATAGGCGCCCTTCGCGCAGGTCCAGACCCGCTCATTGGTTACGAAGTCATTCGAGACGAAGTTCTCGACACCGGCGAAGGGAAGTTGCACCCAGCGAATCTCGGGCGTCGATTCGAGGAGATCCTTGAGCCCTTTGACGTCTTCTGCATCGAGCCAGACGCAACCCTCTGCTGGGTTCCCAGGAGCTACCGCAATACACCCGCCGCGCTCTATCGCCTCTGTGGCAAAGGGACTTTGACGAGGACCAACGACAACGCGAGGAATGGCCATTGCCTAGTTAATGTAATCGACCGCACGTTCGCCAAATGTGACGTGTTGTCGTTTTCTTTTCCGAAAAACCGCCCCGAGACCAAGCTACGCAGGCACCGCGAATTGAGGGCGTAATTCATCTTGATCAAAGCCAATCGCTCAAATTCGTCTGCGCGCCAGGATTTGCAGGATTGAAATATAAGACTGTCTTAGATGGGGCTCGTGATTCTTGAGTATTGAGTTGGCACCGTTGCTAGGACTGTGCGATTTCAGCAAAGACGAGCGAGATCGCGCATGATGCCGCTCAGCCTAAAGATCGTGATGGTCACTCTGTTGCCTGGTCGATAATGAGTCAAGAGCGTGAGTAGTGCGGTGTAACCGACGGCGGGTTTTGCATTGCGTGAAATAATCAACTCGGCAACTACGATTTTCGCCTTTCCTGCCCGAGCGGCCGTTGAAGCTGCCGATCCCAACGGCAACCGAATGACGAGCCGAACAGTCGGACCGGTCCGACTCAGACAGATGTTGCATACGTTGCGCCGATATCGCGTGATGGACCATCAGGAGCCTATGTCCAGAGCTCCCATGAGATCGATGATTTCGTGCAGGCCGGAGATCTCTTCTGGCCCCTAGAGGCCGATACCCAGAAACGGCTGATTGCAAATCTTGCTGGTGGTCTTCCGAAGGTCAAGATCCCCGGAGTTGTTGATCGACCAGTCTCGTACTTTGAGCGTGTCGATGCAGATCCTGGCAGGAGACCTCGTCTGGCAACTGAGAGGCTGCGCGGCTCAAGGATCTGGCAGCGCTAACCTGCTACGGAATGCGCGTCCTGACAGTTCGCGGCTGTGACCGGTCCGGATTCTCGATTGAGAGGGCAGCGCATTGACGAAGCTCAAACTTGATCTGCACGAGATCTACAACAAGAGCAGTGATATTGACGCGGCGTTAAGGAACATTTTTGAAGAGGCCACGAGGATCAAAGCATCAGAGATCGAAATCATTCCAGGCAAAGGTTCCGGAGCACTGAAAAAGCGCGTTCTTCGCTACCTCGACGATCCTGAGGTGAGAGCGCTTTACCATCGTGTCGAGAAAGATTCGAAAAACTTTGGACGGATATTCGTGCACTTCCGCTGGCATTAGCAATCGCCGATGTTGCAAGTCCAATCTCTAGAAGACCTATATATATAGGTACGACTATATATATAGGTTACATTAGACCTCGGGCCACGGAGATCTGACATTTCGGGCGAGGTGAGCCCTGCTCGCTAGTATGTGCCCGTGGATGAAGAGACGGCCCCACCAGAGAGCCCACCCAAGAGTCGTCTTCGGGGCGCCGCGGCGGTCAAACTGCATATCGGATTGCTCTTCGGACTCGTTTTCTGCGCCGCAGCATTTCGCTTTGAACTCTCGCGTGCCCTCGAAGGAAACTCTCTGAGCTGGGCCTACGTTGGCGAGTGGCCGTTCTTTGCTGGTTTTGGCATCTATTTCTGGTGGTTTGTCCTCAACGGACGCGAACATAAGTCTCGCAAGGGACAACGAGCCACAGTCGCACCCGAGTTCGCCAATATGGCTGCGGAATGGAAAAAGCATCAGCGTGATTTGCTTGAAAGCCAGGCCGCATCGGAACAAGTCAGCGAGTCGACTGGAGATGCGCGATCGAATACTTCGGGACCGAGGGACGCGACTTGAGCCAGGAGCGATTTTGGCGTGGGCAACCTGAGTATCTTTTCTTTCGGAGTTCTCTCCATCCAGAGCCAGCTCGTATGCCCAAGTATCGGCGTGGACCTCACGGACCTTGTGAATAGAGTCTTTCTATGAGTTACCTCGCCTTGCACTGGGTATTTGATCCCTCGGTCATCATTGTCGTGCTGGTCGTCGTGCTTCACGAAATCGGTCTTTCGCGTCTTCGATTGCGGGGCAGCGCCCTCAGGACGCAGCGCCGTCGCCGTCGTTCCTGTGCCTTTTATACAGGTCTACTTGTGCTGCTTATCGCCATCATCTCGCCGATTGATTACTGGTCAGGCCGATACTTTTTTGTGCACATGTGCGAGCACCTGCTCATCGGATTCTTCGCTCCGATCCTGATTGTCTACGGGGCACCCTGGGTTCCACTGATGCACGCGCTTCCAGTCGGTCTTCGCCGCAAAGTCGGCCGAGTGATCGCCTTTGGAACCTGGACGAAGCCATTGCGGATGCTCGCCCGGTGGGTGACCACGCCTTGGTTTGCGGTCCTATCGTTCAACATTGTCATGGTGTTCTGGCATATTCCAGCGCTGTTTGATCTTGGTGAGCGCAACGCAATGGTGCACATCTGGCTCATGCACGGAAGCCTTTTCCTCACCGGAGTGCTGTTCTGGCTCCTGATCATTCCCTCTCATCCGTTTCGCCCAAAGGCCAGCCCCTTCTGGCAGGGCGGCGCAATCATCGGCACGAATATTGTGATGTTCCTTCTCGCAATGTCGATGAGCATCTTTAGCTCGACGAGCTGGTATCCCGTTTATGACCATCTCAGCGGAGTGAGCCTCTCGCCGTTTGCAGATCAGCAGATCGGCGCTGCGATTCTCTGGGTCTGCGGTGACTTCTGGGCCGCTCCTGCCCTGACTGTCATCATTCGTCGAGTCACCAATGCAGAGGGGTCGCTCTCGGAGGCACTTGAGCACCTTATTCATCGTTCGCCAGCGACCCGACCCGCCTCCGCTCGTGTGCGCTGAGGTCTGGACCAGTGGGGCTCAGGTCACTCGTTTATGAGGATGGAATTAGGCAGGTCAGGAGTTTGGTATCTTGTCGCATTCCCCGATGCGTATGGCGCGTGGGGGAGCGGCAACGCGGAGAACTCTCAGCCGAGGTATCCTCTCGACAGCACGGATCCTCTCCGAGGGGCTTGGAACCAGTAAATGTTTGAATTGTGTTAATGCTTGAAGTCGCATCTCCAATCAAGTAAGAATGCAGTCCTGTAGGTCCAAACTGGGGGCGACCTGAGTGGGGGATCAGAAATCAATGTGTTCGAGCAGTAGTCAGAGGAGTCAATGATGTCAATTAGCGGAAGGCTTGCTGCTGCGATCGGGTTATTCGCCGGGGCAGTGGCGCTCGTCCTTTGGGCAGTGTTCGGCTTCATTATGCCGAATACCCCGACGACAGATTTCACCACCGCACAACCCGCCGGAAGTCCGGTTAATTTGCACCTTCAGGTTGTCGGGGCCATCGGGTATGGACCTCATCCAACATGGGTCTCGTATCTCGTCCAAACACCGAGCGGGGCGTGGTCTCATTCGACGATCTGGAAGCTTCCGCCACACACCCAGGTGAACGTGACAATCGATCAGTACGACTCGGGAAGTCCGCTTCGCAACCAGCTCTGGGGTCAGATCCAAGGTACTCAGGGCGATACCGCGACACTTGATGGTCAGACGACATCGGTCGTCAATTCGTATGCCGGAAACGGGGTCGGTCACACCTTCGCGGTGCCGAGCCTCGGAATTGTCGTGCCGCTGGCGGGTGTGGATGGTAACGCAAAGAACTTCTGCAACAATCCTGCCCCGTGCGCATCGAGTTCGGTACACACGGTTACAAAGTTTTCGTTTGTAACCCCGGGAGCAGGCGACTACCAGTGGCAGTGCTTCGTTCCCTGTGGGTTGAGCACCCTTTTTGGTAATGGCGGTCCGATGAGCACCATTGGGTTCATGGGTGGATTTTTGGACGTCGCGGCATGACAGACAGCAACGTGGAATCGGAGGGTGCACGAATGTCAAGTCAGACAGTAGGTGGAGTGGGCGGAGGTACTGAACCGCGTCACTTTGCAAGGATGTTTGTCATCTGGCTGATTTTGGCCACGATTGCCGATGTCCTCTTTTACACATTGGTTGGTCCGCACGTTCCACCGGGAACAATGACGACGAGTGCAAAAGATGTCCAGTTTGACTTCAACGTCCTGTTCATCCTTGCGCTGCCGGTCATATTGGCGGTGTGGACTTACCTCGGCTACACGATCATTATGTGGCGCGCCGGACGTCCGGGTCTCGCTGATCCAGTCGGTGGTGAATGGGCACGTGGGAACAAGAAGATCCAGATCGGCTGGATCGCCTCAACTTCGACGATTGTCATGGGACTGTTTGTCTTCGGCACGGTGGCTTTGGTAATTGGAGCTGGTTCTGGAGGTGGCGAAGGTCCAAGTCCCGTGTGGTCGCCAGCTTCGAAGAATCCACTCCAGGTGCAGGTGATCGCCCAGCAGTGGAAGTTCACCTATCGCTACCCGTCGTTCGGTGGATTTGAGACGTCGCAGTTGGTTCTTCCGAACAACACGACGATCGAATTCCATGTCACCTCGCTGGACGTCATTCATGACTTCTGGGCCTACCAGCTCGCAGTGAAGGCAGACGCGAATCCGATGTCGGACAACATCGCATTCACTACGACAAGGGAGCTCGGCTCGGTCACGGTTCGTTGTAACGAACTGTGTGGCCTTTGGCACGGCGCAATGTTCAACTATGGCAAGGTCGTCACACCGTCCGCGTTTGAGACCTGGGCGACTGCAACCGAGGCATCGACTGCAGTCAATACAAAACTGCTACCCCCGTATGCGACAACATATGTTCCGGACGCGAATGGAGCCGATGGCGCGCTCTATCCAAACAATGTCGACCCCTACAGTGCTTCAGAGGTCTACGGCGCAAAGGTGGCGGCCTCGTGAGATCTCATGCGGAAAATAGGTTGAAGTTGGGCATCGAGATTGTCTGCGCTATCGGATTCGATATGCGCGCGTCGTTGGAAGTCACGGATCCGTTCAGAAAGGTTACGGTCAGCCGATGAGTGTGAGTTTTGAAGTTGCTGCAGCGAGTAGAGCTGATGAGGAAGATCAGGCAAATGTCGGGAAGCTTCAGGGGTTTTTGTATCGTCCCGGATTGATGAG
>DATLTI010000351.1:0-6492 GCA_035533675.1 Acidimicrobiales bacterium
CCTCGGACCCGAACACTGGGACCAGCGCCACAAGGAGAGCGTTGCCAGGCGGAGCATCCGCCGCCTTGAGCAGCTCGGCTACAAGGTCACGATTGAGGCAGTCGCATGATTAGCCCGTAGTGGCCAAGAGTTTCAGGGGAAGGCCGCTTTGCGGCCTGAAAGGTTCACCCAGTCTTAACGTCCCGACGTTGACTGACCCAAACTAGTTACGCGATGCAAATCATGCTGCTCGGAGCAGGGGCATCGGTGGACTGCGGATTACCTACGACAAAGGACATGCCAGGCGCCTTGCTTGAACGGTTAGGCGAACACGACGGCTCTCGGCAGCTATTTCGCTTCGTGTGGGCTGGACTTCAGTTCCAAGCCGCGGCTGATGGCGGTGCGGACGACGTTGACATAGAGGATTTGTTCAATAGTGTCCAAGCCCTTGCAGGTCGTCATAAGTCAAACATCGCGCCATTTGTTGCGGGATGGCACCCGTTCATCGAGCGCCTCGAGCGTGCAGGACAACGCGGTTACTGGAATCGGCCGGAGCGACGACTCGCCGCCGAGCTTTCCAAGGCTTTGGACCGCCATGTTGCAAGCATCGCCCGAGGAATGTCATCTGCCTACGACTTCGAGCGGTTTACAGAGCTCATTGTCGCCCTCATCGAACCTTCCTCGGCGAGGTTTAGCAGCCTCGCGGTCGCAATGGTTCAAGCGCTGCGAGATGTTCTGCGACTCAAGGATGAGTCGAAGCTAGATTACTTCGATCCGATCTTCGAAGTCGCCCAACAGCAGGATCGGTTGGCAGTGGCGACTCTCAACTATGACTTGGTCATTGAAACGGCGTCCTCTCGGCGCAAAGTCCCGCTCGCGACTGGGATAGAGGAATGGTCCGAGGAGGGTCGCCTCGAATTTGGCAAGGCTCCAGTGAAGCTCCTGAAGCTTCACGGCTCGATCGACTGGGAGGAGCAACTCGAATATCCCGGAGACTCTCCTGTGCTTCCGCAACAGCGAGTGAAGAAAGTCGCCAGTCCCACGCTGGCAAGTCCGGCATTGATATTTGGTGCCGGCAACAAGCTTCGAGCGGACGGGCCCTATCTAGATCTCTTAAGAGACTTTCAACTAGAGCTCGATCAGGCGGATCATCTGGCATGCGTTGGCTACTCGTTTCGGGATGACCACGTAAACGCGGTTGTCCGGAGCTGGTTTAACGCGGATTTGGGTCGGCACATCACCGTCGTCGATCCTAGTTGGGAAAAGAAGCGCTCCCCATTTGCCGAGCAGTTGCTTAACTACGGCAGAAAGCGTTTGGCCTTAGTAGTTGACTCCGCTAGAGGTGGCCTCGCCGTCGCCCTGAATGTCCCGCCTAAATGACCTGAACTGGCTGTGGGCCGGGTGGCCAAGAAGACCTACCGAGATCGACAGGGCGCTCAAGCACAGCCTTGGTAGAACGCTACCGACTCGCGGACGGCGTCCGTTTCCGAGTATCGTACGTACGTTCGATGCGAGTGATTCTCTTCGGTGCCGGAGCCAGTCACGGTTGTGGCGTCGTCTCTCCGACACCACCACCGCTTGGAAGTCAACTGTTCCAGGCGCTTCGATCCGCATACCCATCGGCATGGGGATCGATCGATGGACGCTTCAGTCCCGAGTTCGAGTCGTCTTTCGAGAGTGGTATGGGTGCCTTACTTACCTCGGGTACCAACTGTCAGCGCCGGTGTGAAACTCCTCAGATAGCGCCGGTTTGAAATTCCCCACCCCCGGGGTGTGGGAGGTTGCTCCTGTCGCAGTTCACGTTGCAGCAGGAGGGACCGAGATGGTCGGCCAGAATGACGTTGGTGATGCGTCTATGGTTTACAGGTCTGCATGGCTGGCCAACCTGATAGGGCGCCGTCCGTCGGAGGCAACGGCGCGCCTTGCGATACCTGTTGCCCCTTCTGTGGCTCTGACGCGTGGAACTGGCACATCGACCTATGTCGCCACTTGATCGCGGACTACGGTGATGGATCCGTCGGCGATCCTGGAATTCTGTGCGGCGCCGGTTCCTCACGGTGCGGAAACAAATCGCTCGATTGCCTCAATGATCTTGAGCGGACGGTCAGCGATTTTGCGGAAGCCTTGAGCTCAGCCGGCTATTTGGATGGAACGCTTACCGACCAAAAAGCTGGCCTGATCCGAGCCGCCGGGCTCGACGATCAGTGCGCAGACTGGTTAGACAACGTCCTCGAGGCGCAGATCGGCGGCGACTCGACATTTAGGACTATTGAGGACATTTGGCATAGAGCGCTTCCGTGGTCCGACCGTCTGGTCGAGACATCGGCAATCCTCGGATTGATGACCTCCTCGAACCGCTATTTCGTGTGGGCGGCAGATCCAGAGGAAGGAGCAGGTGCGATTGCTGAGGTCATGCGAAACGTCGAACAACAGATGAAGAATGCGATCGAACGACTACGCAGCAGCGGTTGGCGGCTGGCTACCGCTACCTGATATCTGTCGCACCGAAGCCACTCTCAGTAACACGGCAGGAACCGGGCAGCGCTCGCCAAGGTGGGGTTTCCGCCCAGTCGACTTGACGAATCATTAGTTCGTTTGTCGCTCCCAGGCCGGGATTACATTGGCCCATAACGCGTCCACTTAGTGTTCCGGCGAGATCGGAGGAAATCTATCGTTGTCATGCGATGCAGTGACCCACTATGGGGCAGAACCGTAGTTTGGAGCAGATTGGCTGAAGGTCACCAGCGCCGCCGATCCACTAACCTTGAGAGCAGAAAGGATGACAACTCGACGGCGCATAGGTCTGCTCGTTCCATCCACGAATGCGACTGCCGAACCAGACTTCAATATGGCCGTACCTGAGGGCGTAACCGTCCATAGCCACCGACTTTGGTTAGATGTCGACTACGCCAATGAGGCGGCTATTGATCACTTGAATGCTCAATTGAGGGATGGTGCGCGGCAGTTGGCCGCCGCGGCTGTCGAGGTCGTTGCCATGGCGGGCACTACGAATAGCTTCTACAAGGGAGTCGATGGTAGTTCGTGGATGGAAAGCGAGATGCGGGAGGGTTCCGGAGTGCCTTCTGTTGCGAGTTCGCCTTCGGTGGCTAAAGCGTTACGACACTATGGCGTGCATAAGATCTCAATCGCAACCCCATATCCCGATTGGAACAATCAAAGGTTGCGTGAGTACTTCACATCGATTGGCTTCGATGTTCTGAATGTCGATGGCGATCCCCGCATCGCCGACGGTCATGCCCAGCATATGAACGACCAGGACCCGTTGGATATTGCAGACTTTGCTGTTGACATCTGCCGAGATCAAGCAGACGCCCTGTTCTGCTCGTGCTCTGGCTGGCGATCCATGGAGGCTGCAGCCGAGATGGAGAAGCGGATCGGAAAACTGGTCGTGACCACTAATCAAGCCACAATTTGGCGAGCTCTCAAGGTAATCGGTGTCAATCAAGCGAAGCCGGGTTTCGGGCGATTGCTGGCCGAGATGCCACCGGTGAGCGACCGAATGAGCTGAGTTGAACGACCACTCGCCACCCGCCTACGACGCGATAATCGTTGGTGCGGGCCACAACGGTTTGGTCACTTCCTTCTATCTTGCGAGAGCGGGAATGAAGGTCCTCGTGCTGGAGTCTCGCGACATCATTGGCGGAGCGGCTGTCACGGAGGAGCTCTGGCCAGGCCACAGGGTGCCTACGTGCTCCTACCTTTGCCACGTGCTCCAAGCGAAAGTTATTGAAGACATGGACCTGCCGGCCCATGGGTTCAGCGTTCATCACCTGGAGCCGGGCTATTTCGCACCGTTCCCAGACGGGTCGAGGATCCTGACCTGGGACGACGACGATCGCACCGTTGCCGAGATCAGCAAGATCTCGCGGCACGATGCAGCAGCCTTCCCGCACTACATCGCCTTGCGGAAGCGCATGGCCTCTCTCATAGCTGCCTACTTTCTTAAGCCGGCGCCTAGTTTGGCTGAAATGGTCGAGAAGGTGCGTCACACCGAGGATGAACCTCTGCTGGAACGGCTGCTGGTCGGATCGATGACGGACCTACTCGACGAGTATTTTGTGGACTCACGCGTCAAGGGGTGGCAGGTCTCCGCTCTGGACGCCGGCGATCCGAGCGCTCCGGGAAGTCTGCTTTCGGCAAGCTACGTGGCGGTTGGCCTACTGACGCCGACCAGGTATCACGGCATTGTCAGCGGCGGGATGGGTGGTATAACGCAAGCGATGGCCGGAGCGTGTCGGTCGATGGGAGTCGACCTGCGGATCAATGCGCGAGTCGAACGCATTCTGGTGGAGTCCGAGGCAGCGGTTGGCGTTCGGCTGGAGAACGGTGATGAGTTGATGGCACGGATCATCGTGTCAAATGCGGATCCGAAACTCACCTTCCTAGAGTTGGTTGGGAAAGAGAATCTCCAAGCGTCTTTCGTCGAGGCTGTAGAACGGCTGAAGACGAAAGCTGCCTACTTGAAGTTTCACGCCGTCGCCAGCGATCTCCCTGACTTCTCACGTTATCTCGGTCCGGGTTATGACGACCATGCTCTGGCCCAAATCAGGATTTGTCCATCAGTTGAGTACTACAGACAATCGTGGGACGACGCAAGCCACGGAAGGCTCTCGACGTGCCCAGTAATGTCCATTCAGATACCAACTGTCTACGACAGCACCTTGGTGCAAGGCGAAGGGCATGTGATCTCGATTTGGGTGCAGTACGCTCCGGTTAAGCCAGCGAACGGTCACTGGAACGAATTGAGCTGCACCGCTGGCGAGCAGCTGATCGACGCTGTCAGCGAGTATGTTCCTGACTTCCGCTCGAAGGTGACCGAGTGGGTTCTCTTCACCCCCGATGACATCGAGCGCCGGGTTGGAATGACAGATGGCAATATCCGTCACATCGATATGGTCGCCGGCCAGCTGTTGAATTTGCGCCCGATGGCTGGTTGGTCCAATTACCGTACACCGGTCGAGGGGTTGTATCTGTGTGGGGCTGGTACCCATCCCGGCGGCGAAGTGACGGGAGCGCCGGGGCACAACGCGGCATACGCGATTCTGAAGGATCGGCTTCGATCAGTCAGCAGCTGACGTGGCTACTTCTGGCGGTGGAATTCCCAACAACGTCTCGATGACGGCGGCAAAACCATCCTGCTCCTGTGTTCGCGCTCGCTCTGAAACCGCCTCGAGTACCGTGGTGTGGGCGTTGCCCATAGCGATTCCGCGGCCGGCCCACAACAGCATCGGCAAGTCGTTGGGTCCGTCGCCGATCGCGAGAACCTCGTGGCGGTTGATACCCATGCGTTGGCATAACCACTCGAGTGCCTCGCGCTTGTCGCATCCCTTACGGGTGACTTCCGCAAGCGGGGGAGAAGTCGCGGTGGTGACTTCCGCGCGCCCAGCGAGAACCTGACCAACCAGCCGCACAACAGAGTCAGGATCCGCCCCGCCCACGTGGCAGATCAGTTTCGAAAGTCCCGTGGCGGCTTGCAGCCCAACGGGGCCGATGATTCCGCCCGGCAATGTCCGTGCCACCCGGCCGAGCGCTGCCAGAGGCCAAGCGTCATCATGCCCCCATTCCAAGCCACGCTCCCAAGCAAAGACGATGCCCGGAATGGCCGCAGTCAGTTCCACCACGATATTTGAGGCTGTATGACCGGCGATTCGCACATCGCGAATGACCCGGAGACTCGCTAAGTCAACTACCAATGCACCATCGGCACAAACCGCGGGACCATGAACACCGAGGGCCTCAGCGATGAGCCGGGCGGTCCGAGGTGGGCGCCCTGTCACGAGCACCACAGCCACCCCCGCGGAGTCTGCGGCTCGTATGGCCGCCACCGTACGGGTGGAGGCCTCGCCTCCGCGCATTATCAAGGTTCCGTCGATATCGGTTGCTATCAGCCGAACGGGTGGTTTCAATCTAGCCAATTGTGAGTCTGGATCGGTGGCGACCTGCATGGCGATCGCCTACACGGGCGCTCTTGTTACGGTCTGAAGTCAATCCGAGGGCGCCAAGACCGTCGGTGTAGACGTGCGGTGAATGATCATGGAGGTCGCCTGGGCTAGGGGCCGCACAACCAGTTCATCGATGTTGACATGCGGCGGTCGGGATACCACCCACCGAATACACTCCGCCACATCCTCGCTTGCCAAAGCCCACACACCTTCGAAGACGCGTCGCGCTCGGTCCGGGTCACCCTGGAAGCGGACGTCGTAGAGTTCGGTAGCGGTCATTCCGGGCGCGATCTCCGTAACCCTTATCGATTCCCCGAGGAGCTCAAGCCGGAGGGTTCTCGTGATAGCACGGGTTGCGTGCTTAGTTGCCGTGTAGCAGCTGCCGCCGGGGTAAACCTCGAATCCAGATGGTCGCGTCCCGCGACTGCTGTAAAAGCGAAGCCGTTTCTCCGTGCGGCGTCAGCATTCTAAGCGGTCAACTCTACGGATGATTGCGCGCGCTTCGCGGCGCGCAGGTCGGCGAGTTGACGATGCTCGAAGTCGGTCAAGG
>DATLTI010000352.1:0-11571 GCA_035533675.1 Acidimicrobiales bacterium
TGGTTACGCCCCCTGAGTATCGACAGATCGAGGACGACCTCATCCGCATTCGTTCCGAGAAAGAGATCGCGCTCGAAAAACAGAACATGGCCCAGGCAAAAGATCTTGCTGACAAAGAGCAGGGTCTCATGGATCGCAAACGGTCGATGGAAAACCACTGGCGTGCAGAGGGCGTGGAGCTCTTTGACATCGTTGATGAGGACGTCATCGCAGAGGTGCTTGCCAACTGGACCGGTATTCCGGTCTACAAGTTGACAGAGGAAGAGACTGCAAGGCTGTTGCGCATGGAAGATGAACTGCACAAGCGGATCATTGGACAAGACGACGCGATCTCGGCACTGTCTCGGGCGATTCGTCGTACGCGAGCAGGACTCAAGGACCCCAAACGTCCTTCGGGTTCATTCATCTTCCTAGGTCCAACAGGAGTTGGGAAGACCGAACTCGCAAAGACGCTGGCAGAGCTTTTGTTCGGTGACGAGGATGCGCTGATCCAGCTCGACATGAGTGAGTACATGGAAAAGCACACCGTGTCGCGACTTGTCGGATCCCCTCCGGGATACGTCGGTTACGACGAGGGTGGTCAGCTGACTGAGGCCGTGCGCCGCAAGCCGTTCTCGGTGGTGCTCTTCGATGAGGTCGAAAAGGCACACCCCGATATCTTCAACACGCTGTTGCAGATTCTCGAGGATGGCCGCCTCACCGACGCCCAGGGTCGCACTGTGGACTTCAAGAACACGGTGTTGATCATGACCTCCAACCTTGGAACGGCTGATCTGCGAAAGGCTGCGGTCGGATTTTCGAAGGCCGATGAGGCCGTTACGCACGAACGGATGAAGATGAAGGTGCAAGAGGCCCTCAAGGACCACTTCCGTCCCGAGTTCTTGAACCGTATCGACGAGGTGATCGTCTTCCACGAGCTGCAACTCAGTGAAGTGGTGCAGATCGTTGACCTTCTGATCCGTCGGGTGGCAGGTCAGCTCGAAGTTCAGGGCATCTCGCTTGAGTTGACCCAGGCTGCCAAGGAGCTTTGTGCAAAGCATGGGTATGACCCGACGCTTGGTGCGAGGCCACTGCGTCGTGCGATCCAGCAGCTCATCGAAGATCCGCTTTCAGAGAAGATCCTCTGGAAAGAGTTCCGGGTCGGAGAGACGATCATCGTCGACGTCGAGAATGATGCGATCGTCTTTCGTACGGTCGAAGGGGTTGAGCCCCCTCCGGTCGCTCTCGCAGGAGCCGGCGCAGAGTAACTCCGTGTTGAGGTGTCGCCTGGCTGCACTGTCAAGACAGAACTGATCAGGGCAGGCCATTGGCCCGCCCTGATCGTTTTGCAAGAGTGAGTCCTGCGACTGTGTCACCGTGCCGGTAGGGTCAGGCAATGGCGAAGACGCGATATGAACACCGGTGTCAAGAATGTGGCGCGACTACTCTCCGCTGGGAGGGGAGATGTCCCACCTGTGGTGTCTGGAACTCGCTCGTTGAACAGACCGTCGCTGCTGCGCGTTCTGCCGTTGCAAGTGATGTAAGCCACTCTGTTGCCCTTGGAGGTGTCGATCCAAGTCTTGGCAACGCTCGCGCAACCGGGATTGTTGAATTTGACCGGACACTCAGTGGCGGTCTCGTCCCAGGTTCAGTCACGCTCGTCGGCGGAGAACCAGGAATTGGCAAGTCAACGTTGCTCTTGCAGATTGCCTCTGCGCTTTCACGCGCAAAGCGAAAGGTGGTGATCTGTTCTGCAGAAGAGTCGGCTGAACAGATCAGTCGACGGGCCTTCCGACTTGGGGTTGACACCGAGGCAATCACACTGTGTACGACGTCGTCGCTCCCTGAAGTGCTCAGAGTCGCCGAAGAGATGCATCCAGACCTGCTCGTCATCGATTCGATCCAGACCTTTGGTGATCCCGAGGTCGCAGGGTCTGCGGGTTCGGTCTCTCAGGTCAGAGAGTGTGCCGCGCAGCTCGTCTCTTTTGCCAAGCGCACGGGAGTTGCAACAGTACTCATCGGACATGTCACCAAAGATGGGTCGCTCGCTGGACCTCGACTTCTTGAACATCTTGTCGATACGGTCTGCAACTTCGAAGGTGACAGACACCACGCGCTTCGGATACTGAGTGTCATGAAGCACCGGTTTGGTGCCTCTGGTGAACTCGGTGTCTTTGAGATGACTGCGGATGGCCTGAAGGGGGTTGCTGATCCGAGCGCGCTCTTCCTCGCTGATCGCCAGACCGGAGTTGCTGGTTCGATTGTTGTTCCGATCCTCGAAGGTCATCGCGCACTGCTCGTCGAGCTGCAGACGCTCGTCACCCCGACGGTATTTGGCACTCCGCGGCGCTCTGCCGAGGGAGTCGCCTCTGGACGTCTTGCACTCATTCTCGCCGTCTTGGAACAACGCGTCGGTCTTCTTGCCGGCGCGCTTGATGTCTTTGCCTCGGTGGTGGGCGGTGTACATATCCAAGAGCCAGGTGCAGATCTTGCCCTTGGACTCGCGCTCGCGTCTGCGGTGACGGGAGTACCGATCGATCCGCTTACGGTCGCCTGCGGAGAGGTGGGCCTCGCCGGCGAGGTGCGTCAGGTCGTGCATACCGAACGCAGGCTTCAAGAGGCCGCGCGACGGGGTTTTCGCCGGGCAATCGTGCCGATGACGAGTCCTCGCGCCCCTGAGGGAATGGAATTGATCCCCGTTGCGACGCTGCACGAGGCGGTTCAACACCTTGGGCTCGTTGGCGCTGATAGGTCCTCTGAGCTGGGATGATGCTTGGTCTGAGGAGGAGGCGAAAGCCGGTACAATAGGGGTACCCCAAAAGTCGTCCTCATATCGCGCAATGTGTCGCGACAGGCAACGCATCTTTTTTTCTTTCACCCATGAGGAGTCGCGCAGTGTTCGATGTCGGTGACAAGGTCGTTTACCCCCACCACGGCGCAGCGGTCGTCGAAAAGCGCGAAATCCGAGAGGCCTTCGGTGAGAAGCGGGAGTACCTCATTCTCCGCCTTGCCTATGGCGAACTGACGCTGATGGTTCCCTCTGACAAGACTGACGAGGTCGGTCTCCGAGAGGTCATCAACGACGAAGAGGTTGAAGAGGTCTTTTCAGTGCTTCGCGCGAAAGAGGCGCGTATGCCGACCAACTGGTCGCGTCGTTACAAGAACCACGTCGAAATGCTCAAATCCGGCGATGTCTATCAGGTCGCGACGGTCGTTCGAAACCTTTCGATCAGAGACAAGGACAAGGGACTTTCAGCGGGCGAGAAGCGCATGCTTGGCAGGGCGCGTGAGGTTCTCGTCTCCGAGCTCACCTTTGCGCTTGGCGTTGACAAGGATGAGGCAGAGGCCCGTCTTGCTGCGGCGCTTCCCTAAGCACCTCTAGTCGAAATCGACACGGTGTCCGAATCGGTGTTCAAAAAGAGCGAGATATGGGCGATTGTTGTCGCGGGCGGAGATGGTCGTCGTTTTGGCGCAAAAAAGCAGTTTCTTGATCTCAAGGGGATCAACGTTCTCGAACGCTCGGTCCGTGCCGCGCGTTCGGTGGCCGATCACGTCGTCGCCGTCATTCCGCTCTCGGCGGTCCAAGACGAGAGTCTTCATGGGGGAGCAGACATAGTGGTTGCCGGTGGAGCTGACAGAGCAGCAAGTGTCCGGGCAGGACTTGTCGTCGTACCCGATTCCACCTCAGTCATCATTGTCCATGATGCAGCGCGACCGCTTGCCAGTCAAGATCTGTTCTCACGCGTTGTTGGTGGACTCGGTGAGGGCATTGATGGCGTTGTTCCCGGCATTGCCGTGACCGACACGGTGAAACGCGTGCACGACCACCTTGTGCTTGAGACCCTCGATCGTGCAGCGCTGATCGCAGTGCAGACCCCCCAGGCCTTTCGCGCGCAGGCACTCCGCTTGGCACACCAGACCAACCAGAGCGCGACCGATGATGCATCGCTCGTGGAGAACAATGGTGGCGTCGTTGCGGTTGTCGCGGGCGAGTCACGTAACATCAAGCTGACTGAACCATCAGACGTCGATGTCGCGCTTGGCTATATCGATGAGACCGAGCAGGAGGCGGCGTTATGAACGAGCAACGCGTTGGCCTCGGCGTCGACCTGCATCGCTTTGCGGCAGATGCGACTGATCGCCAATTGGTTCTTGGTGGAGTCACCTTTCCAGACGAGCGTCCGCTCATTGGCCACAGTGATGCCGATGCAGTTGCGCACGCGATCGGCGATGCCATTCTTGGAGCGGGCGGTCTTGGCGATCTTGGTACGCACTTTCCCGACACTGATTCCAAATGGCATGGCGCGGACTCACTCGAACTGCTCGCGGCGTGTGTCGGCTTAGTCACAAAAGATGGATGGAAGCTCGTGAACGCGGACTGCACGATCATCACCGAAACACCAAAGATCGCTCCTGTTCGCGAGGAGATGATCGATCGCCTGAGCAGGGCTGCAGGTGGTCCTGTGCATGTGAAGGCAACGCGCCCTGAGGGACTCGGAACGCTTGGACGTGTCGAGGGGGTGGCATGCCTCGCGGTCGTTCTTCTCGGTCGGTAAATCCCCGTCAGGGGCGACCGGGCCGTGCAGGGGGAGATCCCGCGCGAAGACCGCGCGGGAATGCTCCTGTGCTCGCTGGCGGTCTTGGGGGAGACCAGATCGAGGGCCGACAGGCCGTGCGCGCGCTTTTGGCCAGTCGTGGTCGTGCAATCGACGCGGTCTATGTCGTTGCTGATCGCGAGCCGGCGCCGATCGTCTCCGAGATCATCGATCTCGCCGATGAGCGCGGCGTCTTGCATATGGTCAGCTCGTATGAGATTGATGCGATGGCAAGAAGCGACGTTCCCCAGGGAGTGATCGCGAGAGCCGAGCCGCTCCGTATCGCGACGCTTGATGATCTTGTAGAGCCCGTTGGAGGGCGCCCACCGTTTCTCGTGGTTTTTGATGGCGTGACCGATCCACACAATCTCGGGGCGGTGCTTCGTAGCGCGCTGTCGGCCGGTGCGACTGGAGCGGTGCTGGCACGGCACCGCTCGGTCCATGTCACCCCGGTTGTTGCCAAAGCAGCTGCGGGAGCGATCGAGTACATGCCGATTGCGCTCGTCGCCGGGATTCCGAGCGCGCTTGCTGATCTCAAGACCTCAGGGATCTGGACCGTTGGGCTCGACGCCGATGGAGAGCGCAGCGTCGATGACCTTCCGGTATCGACTGAGCCGGTTGCCCTCGTCTTTGGAGCAGAGGGACGGGGGCTCTCGTTACTGACGCGCAATCGGTGCGAGATCCGCGCCCGGATCGACCTGTTCGGCCCGCTTGAGTCTCTCAATGTCTCTGCGGCCGCGGCGGTCGCCTGTTTTGCCGTCTCGCGTCAGAGATCCCAGGGTTCCTGAGCCCTCGCGACAGCGCTGAAACCGCTGAGCTGGAAAAAGAATGCGGGCCCGTCGACATTGCCGACGGGCCCAGCGTTTCCCCCCAAACAGTGGAGCCGTAGCGCCACGTCAATCTGTTTAGCACATGGTTTTTATCGCCACAAATGATAGCTAAGCCGGTGGTTCTAGCTGCGGTCCTTCATTGGAACGTAGGGACGCTCGGGCAAGCCGGTGTAGATCTGACGTGGCCGGGCGATGCGCGTCTTGGCCTCAAGTGACTCGGTCCAGTGCGCCAGCCAGCCCGAGGTGCGGGCGATCGCGAAGAGCACCGGGAACATCTCGACGGGAAATCCCATCGCCTGATAGATGATTCCTGAGTAGAAGTCAACGTTCGGATAGAGCTTTCGGCTTATGAAGTACTCATCGGCGAGCGCAACCTCTTCAAGCTTGAGGGCGATGTCGAGAAGCGGGCTTTTTCCGGTTACCTCGAAGACGTCATACGCAACCCGCTGGATGATCTTTGCCCGAGGGTCGTAGTTCTTGTAGACGCGGTGCCCAAAACCGAACAGGAGACCCTTACCCTCCTTGACCGACTTGATGAATGCGGGGACGTTCTCGATCGAGCCGATGTCGTTCAACATCCTCAGCACCTCTTCGTTCGCTCCGCCATGGCGTGGCCCATAGAGCGCAGCGATCGCCGAAGCGGCCGAAGAGTAGGGATCGGCGTGGCTAGATCCGACGACTCGCATCGTGGTGGTCGAGCAGTTCTGCTCATGATCTGCGTGCAAGATGAACAGCACTTCGATCGCCCGGGCAAGGCGGGGGTCCGCCACGTAGTGGGGCTCAGCGATCTTCCACATCATCGAGAGGAAGTTCTCGGCAAAGCTCAGGTCATTGTCGGGATAGACAAAGGGCATGCCGATACAGAATCGATGAGCAGCAGCCGAGAGAGTCGGCATCTTTGCGATCAGTCGGACGGTCTGGAGATAACGCGAGGCGGGATCGAAGATCTCTTTGGCATCGGGGTAGAAGGTCGAAAGCGCGGCGATTGCGGAGACCAGCATGCCCATCGGGTGTGCGTCGTAGTGGAAGCCCTCGAGGAAGCGTTTGCGGACGTTCTCGTGGATGAACGAGTGCTGGGTGATGTCCTTGGTCCACTTGGCAAGCTGGGTCTCGCTGGGGAGTTCGCCGTGCAAGAGCAGATAGGCGACCTCAATAAAGGTCGAGTGTTCGGCGAGCTGTTCAATCGGAATCCCGCGGTATCTCAGGATGCCAGCGTCACCGTCGATGTAGGTGATCGCACTCTCACACTCCGCGGTCGCGCCAAAACCCGGGTCGTAGAACCAGACCCCAGGGAGAAGTTTGGACCATTCGGCGCCACTGACGCCGCCATCCTTGATCGGGATCTCGAGTGATTTACCGTTGCGGTTGTCCGTAATGGTGACGCTTTCAGCCAATTTTTTGCGGTCTCCTCGTGCTCGGTGTTTCGCCACAGAGTTGGCGACCTCGATCCTACGCCCGATCGGTCAAATATGACGAGTCAGGGGCTGCCCGAAACCCTCTCGGATCAAGAATCGACTCTCGGATATCCTCTTGGGTCTCTCGATCGTCCGTGACAGCGATTTGACGTGCGTCGCTGTATCGATCGTCACACCAATCTTCCCCGGCTGGGTAACCACGGCTAACTTGCGGCAAGCACCGCTGAGGCAATTCCAAGTGCGAGCAGCACGAGCGCGGTGACGATCCGGATGATTCGAGGGTTCACCCATCGCATCAGATTCTTTCCCCCGACCACAGCGATCGCCGCGACGCAGGACATCGCAAGCGCAGCGCCAAGGCCAACAGAAAATGGCGAGTGGTATTTCGCGGCAAGGTTTGCCGTCAGTACCTGGGTGAGATCTCCCCATTCTGCCAAGAAGATCACCACGAAAGCGGTGACGAAGGTCTGTCGATGTGTCTTTGCCTCTTCAATGGCGAGTTCTTGCTCGTCTGCTTCGCGCTCCTTTTCGTCCTTTGTTTCGCGTATCGCGAGGGCGGCGCCGATGATGAACATCGCCGCGACCACGGCATCAACGACGTGAGGAGAGAGCAGATGAAAGAGCGCAACGCCGACGCTCACGGTAATAGCGACGTGGACGATGAAGGCGACTGTTGCCCCGAACCAGACGGCGCTTGGTCGGCCCTTGGTGGCAAGTATCAGCGATGCGAACATGGTCTTGTCGGGAAGCTCGCCGAGGAAGATAATCGGGAAGACGCTGAAAATGACGGAAGGATGCATGTGCGCTACCAGTGCCGCGCGGTTCGAGGACGGTGTCGATCTGCGCTTAACTCTCTCGAGGGGGCTATGGATTCGAAGGTGTGGCGCAAAAATTCGTATGTGCAAAGTTCACGGGCAGAGGGCTCGAGTTCATGAACAGTCAGGTGTTCATGAAAAGTACCGTGAGAGGCGAACTGAAGGTGATTTGGCGCGGAGTCGGAAAGCATGGTCGACCGCGGCATATTTCCACTCTAGAGCGCGAAGAATCGTTGGGGAGATGAGCGTCATCGTGATGCCAGCCGCTTGTTACAGGTGGGCCATAGCGAGATGTTGCAAGACAAGTGCTGCAGCCAATGCTGAGAGGGGGGCGATGATTACTCCAAGGCGGGTGAACGTCTTGATCGATGGCTGCGCCCCCGCCATCTTGCTGATGCGTAGCCATAGGAGCGAAGACATCGCGCCGATGATGAAGAGATTGGGTCCAAGGTCGAGGCCGATGAGCAAAGCCTCGGGATGAGGTGGGCGCTGGGAGGAGAGGAGCATGGTTGCCGGGAGGTTGTTGAGTACGTTTGCTAGTCCCGCAGCGATACCGACCGTCGCAAGCGGTGAGGTTGATCCGAGCAACCGATGAGGAATATCCCAGATCCGCCCGATGACTCCAGCAGTTGCGGCGATGATGAAAAGTCCAAGCAGTAGCTCGAGGTTGGTAGCGCGCAGTGTGGCGCGAAGGCTCATACGCCGAGCGCCAAATGTCTGAGCGAGGACCAGCACGACTGCAAGGAGGAAGATCTCAAGTGCCGGATCAGCAAGGACGAGGACAAGGACTGTTGCAACAACGACGCCGATAATGCCAAGACCGGCTCGAAACGGTGCCTCTTCAATCTGTGATTCACGGTGTCCTCCAAGTTCGCGCCACCGCCAGATTGCAATGACGAGTGCGGTGATGGACACTGCTGCTATCCATGGAGCGAGCATTGCAAGCGCGAACCGGGCTCCCGTGACATGGATCGATGAGACAACCAACAGATTGGTCAGATTCGAACCAGGAAGTAATAATGAGGCAGCGTTGGTCATGAAGATCGTGCCGTAGAGAAACGCGCGGTCGTCGAGGTTTCGTTGTCTTGCGACGTGGAGGATGATCGGTGTCAAGAATACAATCGAAGTATCGAGATTCAAGACAACCGTGACGGTGGCAACGAGGGCCATCATCGAAAAATATAGAACCCGCGCGCTGCCGGGAATCTGAGCAAGACGAAAACCGATCCAGGCAAACAGACCATCAGATGCCGCCACCTGACCGATGAGCAAGAGACCGCTCACAAAGACAAACGGTGGCCAGGTCTGCGAGAGCGAGTGCGCGAGCGTTGTCATTTGATCATTTGTGTGCAGATCCCACACAACGCTCGACACTCGCGTCGCATGGACATGGAACGATTGTAACGAGCATGAAGGTAAAAGCGAAGTGGACGACGCGAAAGACCCAGCACAGCGTGTTCGGGAGATTCAGTTCATATACTGACGAGATGTCCACCCAGTGGGAATCGACCTATCAGTCAAAGCAGGCCTCAGAGCGCTCTTGGACTCAAGAGTCTCCTGTCGAATCTCTTGAACTTTTCGAGCTCATCGATCTTCGCCACGATGAGCCGATCATTGATATCGGTGGTGGTTCATCGGTACTCGTTGATGCTTTGATCTCAAGAGAGTATTCCGATCTCACGGTTCTTGATATCTCACAGACCGCAATCGAGGAATCGCGCGCTCGCGTCGAGTCTGTGTTTGGTGATGAGATAGCTGTCGAGTGGATCTCCTCTGACATCATTACGTTTTCCCCAGTACGCAGCTACGCGCTTTGGCACGATCGAGCGGTGTTTCATTTTCTCGTGGATCCTTCCAAACAGGAACGTTATGTGCAGATCGCGGGCCAAGCCGTTCGACGAGGAGGTTCGCTCATCATCGCCACGTTCTCTCCGGATGGTCCTGAAATGTGTTCTGGTCTTCCGGTAATACGATGGTCATCTGATGAACTCGAGTCCCTGTTTTCTGCTGATTTTCATGCGATTGAGAGTTTCCAGCGTGACCATCACACACCCTGGGGTGCCACGCAGTCCTTTACCTGGATGTTGATGCGGCGGCGTTAGATGTCTGGGTTGCTGGCGTGATTCGTGCTTGTCAGGTGCTTCGCTCGAGAGACTTCGCTCTGACAAATATCGGTTGAAAGGCCCGGAGGTACCGGCGAAGCGTGGCATGCAATGACGGTTAATCGGTATTTCGGCATGAACATATTTCGAGGTCACTGCGTGAAGTCAGGATGATTCGCCTCGTCTGAATCGAATAATGCAATAGTGGACGAGAATTTAGAGTCAGGTAGTGTTCCAAGAAGTGGAAATTGAATCCTCAGATGAGCAAAAATCGCCTCGTCAACAGACAGTGCCCCGCCGGAGGGGTCGTCCTCGGCTCTCCGAGGGACCCGCGGTCACTCGAGAGGAAATTGTCCGCGAGGCGCTTGTCTCTCTGACCGGAAGTGGGGTCGCGGGTCTTGTGCTCAGAGACGTCGCGAGACGTCTCAGTGTCTCGTTGCCGACAATCCAGCGACATTTCGCAACCAAAGATGATCTTTGGCGAGCGTGTGTCGGTTCTCTTATTGACGATGCACCCATCCGGACCGACATTGATGCAGACGAAGTGAGCAATCTAGACGAGCAGGTGACGTTGTATCTCCAGCATCTTGTTCGGCGCACTGCACTCTATCCGTACGCGACTGCCGCGATGTGGAATGACACCGGGCCCGGATCTGAAGAGCGCCTTGCTTATCTCGTTGAGCGCACGGCACCTCTTGTTGAGTTGGCGCGGAACCGATTCTCAGTCGCCAAAGCACTCGGAGTCTTTCGTGAAATTGATCAGGATGTGTTCTTCGCGCTGATCGTGCTCGGCGTGAGTTCGCTCGGCTGTTCGAAGTTTCCCCTTCAACGGTTGTTTGGCATCGATATTGAAGATGAAGCTGTTCGAGATGGATTCTCCAACGCGTTGGCCGACATCTTGCTCAATGGCCTGCGTTCACGGGAGACCTAGGACGAACGGCGGGCGATGTTCGCTTTCGTGTCGTGAGCGCGCATTGCGACAGTTCGACATGCAGATGTCGCTCCAGGAAGAAGATGTCGATTACGCGCGATCTGCCGGTAGATCAGTGGCCCAATCCAGCGAGATGGCGCAGTATCAATGAGTTGTCCAAGCTGTCTCCATCCTTGGCGACAGCTCTTCAGGGCGGCACTTATTGCTCCGTGACCGTTCACGAGACGGTTCTCGTCAATCCACCAGACCGAGACCTTTGCCTGGTCTTGAGTCAGACCAAGCGCACAGAATTGATCAGCTTTCATCTCCTGTGATGTGCGTAGTTCAATCTGGTTGTCAGCTGCATGGCGCGAGAGCCACATCGCCGCGCGTGTACAGAAGCCACACGAGCCGTCATAGATGAGGATCGGCCGTTGAGCGGAATGTGGGCGTTCCTCTGCGCTCGACGTTGGGAGATGGCTATTGGGGGATCTGTGCACTCTCGAAGACCTCCCGGAAGAACGCCCTCTGTTCATCTGTGCGAAAAAATGAGTGTCCCCCTTCGAAGCTGACAAGACGCGACCCTGCGATCGCGCGGTTGATCTCTGCTGCTCCTCGATATGCGGCGGTGATGTCGCGCTTTCCGTGCAAGATCAACGTCGGAACCGAGATCCGCGCAGACTGGGCGACGCTGTCATAATCAATTGCAGCTGCGTGCTGTTTGACAAAGGCGTGCCAGGGTTGACGATATTGCGGGCGAAGCCCCGGGATCGTTCGCAAGACAAAAGACAGTCGGAGAGGCAAGGACATCCTCTTCTCGACGACTCGTCGTGCGAGAACACTGGCCAGAATCAGATCCTTGACCCGCTGTGGGTAGCGCACCGCGAGATCGACGGCGATGCGGCTACCGAGTGAGATTCCGAGC
>DATLTI010000353.1:0-3049 GCA_035533675.1 Acidimicrobiales bacterium
TTCGTGTAATGGCTGCGAAATTGAGATCAATTCCGCATTTGCGCCCCATTACGATGTCGCTCAGTTCGGCGTGCGCCTTGTTGCATCACCTCGGCACGCGGACGGGCTGCTTGTTACCGGAGTGGTGACGCGCAATATGGCCGCCTACGAACGTCGGTCGCTCGCGATCGGATCACACTGGCCCATTGAGGAGTGGAGACGCTTTCTCCCAGAACACACCACCGCCGTCAGCCTGCTCAATCGACTGTTGCGTCACGCAGGCGTCGTTGTCACCGAAGGCGAATCATTTCGATTGCGAGAGGCGAAGGCGAGAGGAGGGAACATGGGTCTGATGATCAGTTAAACCAGCGCGGGAGTGGTGTCATTTAAATGGCCACCAGCGGAGACAAATTACTGGCTATTGACAACCTCGGCGTATGCCATCTTGTCTGAAAGATCGATACATGAGCGATTACATCGCGATCAACCAGGCGAACTGGGACAGCCGGGTTCCCGGTTGTGAAAACTTGTACCGACCGACTCGACGCCTTCTCGGAACGTGAATCTCGTGATCCAAAGTCCTTATCGACTGATGCACGATGTCGACTCGACAGAGAATTACGCGTGCGTTGCATCCAAGCTCGGAGAAAAGGACCCCGTCCGGTTCTGACCACAAGACGGTGACAAATCTCGCGTAAAGCCAAACCGAACGACACTACAAAATTCAAGAACTCTTAAAATTTCAATGATGAGAGGCTGCGATGCCGATAAGAGATCCAATTACGTACGTCACACCACCTGCAACCGCACAGATCAAAAGCGAACGCATCGCAGAGAAGAAACGGGTGCGAAGCGTGAATATTGAGAGCCCAGCTCCGATTCCTAATGCAGTGGCTACGGTCAATGAGATAGAGATCATCACCATCCGAAAAGATCCCGAGCCCGAGAGGAATGGAATCAATGGGATAAACGCGCCGAAGGCAAATGTAAAGAACGAGGCGAGCGCGGCCCGGATCGGCGAGCCGAGAGAATCCGGATCGATGCCAAGTTCTTCTCGTGCGTGGGCAGCGAGCGCCAAGCCAGGATCGGACATTATTTCCGCACCGAGCTTGTGCGCAATATCCGCCGAGATTCCCCGTCTGAGATAGATCTCGACAAGCTCTTGGAGCTCCAAATCAGGATGGATATCGAGCTCCTCACGTTCAAGAGAGAGTTCGCGCTCGAAGACCTCCACTTGACCGCTCATCGAGATGTATTCGCCAGCGGCCATTGAGAACGACCCACCGAAGAGTCCGGCAAGTCCCGCAAGTCTGATGACGCCACCCGAGGAGTGCGCGCCGACGGTGCCAAGTACGAGAGAGATATTGGAAATCAGACCGTCATTGAGACCAAATATGGCGGCCCGTAGCGATCCGCTACGAATGTCGCGATGCTTTTGAAGAGGTCCCGGGGGGATCTCAACTCCGGCACTTTGCGTGAGAAATAATGCGTTGTACTGATTCGATAACCTTTGCTTTACCGTAGAGGTCAAACTCACCAGGCACTCGCTTTCTTCCAGTCGCTACTTGCTCTGCCTCCGGCTATTGATGCTCTCTCTTCTTGTCCCCGCCAAATAGTTCATGCGGACCTACAGGCTCGTACGCCGAAATTCAACTACTCGATAATTTGCCCTGCGCAGCAGTCACAGAGGATACCTGCTTGCAGCATCGGCATTCGCGGACTACCTTCAATCGAATTGTTGAGTCATGCCAAAACGTAGGATCTGGCCCCAATAAGCATTCCAAGTGGCTTAGCCACTTGCCATCAAAATGCAGCCTCGAAATTGAATCGTTGAACAACGCGTTCAATCGTGCGGTCCGCTCGCCAAGAGATCGATCACGGCAATTTAGAAAAACTCTGCACCGCTTCGATTCATCTGGAATCAGATCCTTACCTCAGGGTTTGCCACCGCCCTGTCGCGAGAACAGGTCAGAGATTTCCTTCAGGTGATCCGAACCTTGAATCGAGAGCAGACTCTCGGGTACATCTGGGCGTCCTATGAATAGCTTGGAATGCTCGCTCCAAAGCTCGACGGCGTTGATCACCGTCATCTCCGACTCGAAACACCGTGTCTCAAGTGCACTTGATAGACCAACCCGAGGCCAAGTTTCCCCGTTAGCTTGCTCGATTCGGATCGCTTGCGAGTGCACTTTGCTGAAGCACTCCCTGTCTGGGCGAGAGATAGAGGTAGGGATATTCCCGTCGAGCTGATCGCTCGATGAAATAGCGGACCCCGAAGGCAATGCGGATCATCACCGCCTCGGTATCCGAGGTGTTGACGTGTCGGTGTGGAGTCTGGGGGCCGGGAACCTGGAATCCGGTACCTTTTTTCCACGGGACATCTTCTCGGTTTATCGTGGTGTATCCGGATCCTTCAATGACATAAAGGTGTGCCTCCATATGGGCGTGCATCCCACCGAATTCGTGTGGAGGGTCGATCAAGAGTCCGCTGATTTCGACCTCTTGGGGTTTGAAGTCGTTCAATTCCTTGCCAATCCGCATGAAATTGATCGTCTTTGATTTATGCATCCCGGCAGGTATGGCGTTCAACATGTCATAGGTATCGCCAAGGACCAGCGGATGTTCGGGGTCAAACTCTGGCATGCTTTCAGGGATCACGGTCACGCCGTCTGATTCACCGCCACCTTTGATCGGCGCGTCTTCAATGAACAGCGCCACGCGACCGGTCCCCTCGGGATTCATCCCATCAAGAGAGGCACTGACATTGGGAAGGGCGACAGTCACGCCTTTTTCCTCAACCTGGATCGTCCGATGCATGCCACACAGATGCTCGAGATGAACCGCTAGTGCTGAAACATAGCGGGCAGGCGTATCGCCGGTATTGAAGTGCTGGTGAACCGAGCCGAACGGAACCAAAAGCGAGCTGTGCCTATGCCAGTCATAGCGAACATTGTCAATCACGCTAAAGCCTTCGCCCTCGACGATGAAGATTGCCTCCTCACCGTGTTTGTGCGCTCCAGTATGTGCGCCGGGTGGGATCTCGGCGATCATCGTCGTCGTCCCATAGGTA
>DATLTI010000354.1:0-5320 GCA_035533675.1 Acidimicrobiales bacterium
GGAATAGGTCGATCGAGTGGGATTGCGAAGACTGGCGCGAGCGTGCCGCCTGTCGAGACACCGATCCCGATCTTTTCTTCCCTATCGGTTCAACCGGACTTGCCGTAGACCAGATCCGCGCTGCAAAGTCGATCTGTGAACTCTGCGAAGCAAGGTCGGAATGTCTGGAGTTTGCCCTGATCTCCAACCAGGAGTCTGGCGTCTGGGGAGGCGCAACCGAGGACGAACGGCGGCGAATCCGCCGCATCCGGCTCGCGGAGCAGCGTCAAGCCTCTTAGGCGTTCCCTACAACCGAAACCGTCTCTTCGCCCGTTAGGCGCGGTCTTGATGGAGCACACCTTGACGCCTGAAGGTGCCGGTTTCGATGACCCTCGAAATGCCGCGAGGCCCTATCGCCGCAGGGGAATCTCGAGCGTGACCAGGGTACCGTCCTTGCTTGAGACGGTAATGCTTCCACCGAGCTGGGTGCGAACGAGGTCTCTCACGATCGACAGGCCGAGGCTCTTCGTCTTGTCGATGTCGAACTTCGCATCGATACCGGAGCCATTGTCGTGAATCGTCACGTACAACTTTGATCGACCGGTTCGGAACTGAAGGTCGATCTGTGGCCTTTCGACCGTCCCGTGGTTGAAGGCATGCTCTGCAGCGTTTTGCAAGAGCTCCGCGATCACGACCGCAAGTGGGGTCGCGACGTCAGCCGAGACATCTCCGACGTCTCCGCCGACGCTGATCTTAACCCTTGATCCAGCGACATTCGCATCCATTGCAAGGCCAACAAGGGCAGGGACGATCTCGTCAAAGCTCACCTGGTCGCCGGGTTCTCGGGCGAGAATCTCGTGGACGAGCGCGATCGCGCGGATTCTTCGCTCCGCCTCGACCAACGCAGTGCGCGCGGACAGATCATCGACCCGTCGCGACTGGAGCCGCAAGAGCGAGGAGATCGTCTGGAGATTGTTCTTGACGCGATGGTGCACCTCGCGAATTGCCGCGTCCTTTGAAAGCAAGAGTCGGTCTCGACGTCGAAGATCGGTGACGTCACGCACCAAAAGCGCCGCACCCGTTACCCGCTGATTGTCGATCAGGGGAATGCAGTGCAACAAGATGATCGCATCGTTGCGTCGCTCCACCTCTTCTGACCCCGGCAGTCGATTGGCAAATGATTCTGCAATGGTGTCAGAGTCCACACCGAGTTCTTTCAGCGTCGAGCCCAGCAATGCTGAGACGATTCCGACGCGATGCAACGCATTGACCGCATTTGGCGAGGCGAAATTGATCCTTTGCTCGGCGTCGAGCACAATGACTCCGTCTCCGACTCTTGGAGCGTCTTCGATCATCTCCTCGTCGCCAAGAAATGGATAGACCCCCGCGTTGACCATCTGCGCGAAGCGCTCGAAGAGTCGCATGTAGACCCGCTCGAGTCCACCGGTGCGACGTCCGACCGTCGGTGACCAGACGCGTTCGACAACTGCGATCACCTCGCTGTGGAGCCGCACGGGAATGCACTCGCGATGGACCTCACGCACCAGCCGGCTGTCGTCGTCATTGAGGGTGGTGATCTGACCGGTCAGCCAGGCCTCGTGTACCAGTGGGATGTCCTCTGCATCGAACACCCTTCCAACGAGATCGTTCTGGAACAGCGTCTGACTCGTCGTCGGTCGGATCTGAGCATCAACGACAAACTGCAGGCGATCTCCACCGACGGTTGAATAGTCCGTGCGCCGATCAGAGGGTTTTGAATCAGGTTTCGCGTGGGTGCGCAGTGTCGGAAGATCATGCGTCGCGAGGTGGGGAATATAGAGGACCAGATCAGAAAAGGAGAGGTCCGAGAGCAGTCCCCAGCGCGCGGTGAGCCGGTCAAGGAGCTCCTGAACGCGCGCATCTGCACCCTGGCCCTCTGGCTCGTGTGTTGAGGAGAGTGTCATGGGCTCGCGTCTTTCGCGACGAGCGGAACGGCGTGTCCCTGTCGTGCAGAAAATGCAAGAAGCTGCTGGTATCCGGCGCGCTCCGCGTGGGCAATCAATTCGTCGTGTTGATCGGCGACGTTGGGAACCCCGTGCGCGTCAGAGGCCGTCGTTATTGGCACACCGGCATCAAAGAACCTGCTAAGCAGATCACTCGATGGATAGGGCTCGTTGACTGGCTTTCGAAGTCCCGCAGACGATATCTCGGCGGCCATCCCCGATTGCTTTGCCGCCTCGGCGATCCGTGAATTGCACTCGCTGAGAAATGCCTCGTCTGGTCGGCGGCCGGTCAGTTTGATGACATCAGGATGGGCAAGCACATCGCAGGTTCTGGTTCCCGCGAGCTCCTCAAGCGCCTCGATGTAGGTGCGCCATGTCGCCTCGGTGCCAATCACATCCCACTCGTGCATTGCGACATCGCTTCCGAGATTGTCAAACATCCAGGTCCCGAGCCAGTGCACAGAGCCGAGCAGTACATCAAAGGGGTATCCCGAGAGAAGCGTTGCAACTTTGTCCATCGATCCGCGGTAGTAGTCGACCTCAAGACCGAGAACGACCGGGAGCCCGGCCCGCTTGGCCGCCAGAACATCTTCAACGTAGGTATCGAGGTCCGCGGTTGCGTGAAAATCAAAATATGCAGCCATCTCATTGCGAAGGCGCTCGTCTTTTTCTTCGAGCCAGAATCTCTTGGCGACCTCTTGCACCTGGGTAAACCGGAAGAGGTGTTCAGTCAGGGCAATCTCTTTTACCCCACGCGACTGTGCCTTTTCGCAGTAGGCGCTGAGACGCTCGAGTCGCAGTTCGCCATCATCGGCGCGCCTTTCATGGGGCCAGAGGTGAACGTGGTAATCAATCATCGACGTGAGCGACGCGCCACGAGATTAGGGTGCGCCATCTGTGGATGATCCGGCTATGAGGCGCCGAATCCGACCTTTCGACCGTCGTCCTGGGTACCGATCTCGACGTAGGCAATGCGGGCACAGGGAACACCGATCCGACGTCCGCGCTTGTCCTCGAGCCAGATGACGCCCTCAGGGGTCGCAAACGCCGCCTCGATCTGGGCAAGCACTACCTCCTGAGTGACCTCGCTGGCGAGCTCGATATCGAGCTCTCGCGCTGCCTGAATAATGCCAATACGTACGTCCACGCGTGCGTCCTCTCTCTTGTTGCAAATCTATCGTATGAGGCTTTTGCCAGTGCCCTGACAACGTTTCGGGCCCAAGAGAACACACCTGTCTGGCGACATCACCAAGCCAACCGGACCGCAGAGAGCGCAGAACTCGTCAGATGGCCCTGCTCACCGAACTCATATTGAACTCCTCGACGCGAAGTGGCGGCATCTCGGTGCGGTTCATCCACTCCCCCGATTCTCGAGAGAGCGCCCGGGTGGCAAGTCCTACCTCGCTGACGCGCCGCAACATATCAAGTGGGCTCTCGTTGAAGCGGAAGTTGTTGACTGCTCCGACGATCTCGCCATCTTCGACGAGGTAGACACCATCGCGTGTCAGTCCTGTCAACAAAAGCGTCGCTGGATCGACCTCGCGGATATACCAGAGGCATGTCAGCAAAAGTGCCCGCTTGGTCGAGCGGATGAGATCGTCAAGATCTTTCGTTGCGCCAGGCAGCTCGAGCCGGAGATTGTCGATCGGCGGGCAGAACAGTCGGCCAGAGCGCCTCGCGCCGGCCCGGTGATAGCACAGCTGTTCAAGCACACCGCCACGGATCCAGTTGGTCGCGCGCAGTGGAGCGCCATTGTCAAAGATCGAGACATCTGCACTCGACGCGGCCGTCATCAAAAACGGAGCGCACGAGATTCCCGGTAGTGACGGGTCGCTCGAGAGTTCGAAGGGAACATCGGTCAGTCGCTCGCCGATCTGAGTCTCACCGGGGCCCCGCGAAAAGACATTGCCGCCATCCTCTGCCTCTCGTCCGCTCATCGCACCCGAGAGGTCGACGACAAGATCCGCGGTTGCATCTGGCGGCAAGATGACCTCATAACGACCTGCAGGAAGGTCGATCTTGTTCGTCGACACTCGCAGCCTCTCGGCGAGATGGTCATAGATCGCATTGGCCTCGATGTCTGCGAAATTCTCGGTTCCCCTGCCCACCCATGTAGAGGCGATGCCGGTGCTGTCTCTTGCAACAAGTTCAAATGAGCCGGTCGGCTGCTCGTGACGCAGACGAATCCCGGTCGAGGTGCCGAGGTAGACCGTCTCAACCTCGTGGGTCGCAAAACCTGCGAGTACCTGTTTCGCCGACCGGGCGCGGGCAAAACAGTCCCCAAGGTCACCAAGCAATGAACCAAACAGGGAGAGATCGGTCTCCCCGGGAGCCTGGTCGAAATCACTCGCGACCGCCGAGGACGAGATCAATGACGAGGCGTCCGTTGCCGGCGCACCTCTGCGCGCCTCGGCTCTTGTAGCCTCGACCAGTTCACGCGCATCGACTTGACCCGAGCGACTTGCAATACCGACCGCCCTGCCGCCATCGTGATCATGAAATACCGCGACGATTACCCTGCGCTCACGACGGATCCCATTCGTGGTCGTGGAGTTGTTCGCAAACCTCACGTCCGCGTCAAAGCGATCCTCGACAAGCACAACGCATTCGAGCGGTGCTGCTTCGGCGATCACGCTCTCGATGATCACGCCTGCCGGTTCAAGCGCTTTTGCAAGATATTCGTTCATCGGCCCGACTCCTGTTTGGTGTTGAGCACTCGGATGTTGGAAAACAATGCAGATGGACAGCCATGACTCACCGGAGCGACCTGGCCCGGCTGGCCCTTGCCACAGTTCATCGCTCCTCCGAGCAGATAGGTGGACCGATCACCGAGCCCAACGAGTGATCCCCAGAAGTCCGTCGTGGTCGCCTGATAGGCGACATCTCTGAGCTGGGAGACGATCTTTCCATCCTGGATGAGAAAGAACCGCTGCCCAGTGAACTGGAAATTGTAGCGTTGCATATCGATTGACCAGCTCTTGTCGCCGATGACGTAGATACCGTTCTTCACCCCGGAGATCAGATCTTGGGTGGTCGGACCCACGCCGGCCGCTGGTTTTAACGAGACATTCGCCATTCTCTGAATCGGAGACATCAACGGAGAACAGCCAAACGCGCAGCCATTGGATCGACCAATCGCTGCCTCTTGCGCGATCTGGCGATCGAGCTGGTATCCGACAAGGACTCCGTCCTTGACAAGATCAAACACCTGGGCCTTTACTCCTTCATCATCGAATCCGACGGTCGCAAGCCCATAGGGCGTCACACGGTCACCGGTCACGTGCATCAACTGCGAGCCATAGCGCAATGTGCCGAGCTGATCAAAGGTCGCGAACGATGTTCCGGCATAGGCGGCCTCA
>DATLTI010000355.1:0-2657 GCA_035533675.1 Acidimicrobiales bacterium
TTGAACACCATCGACAACATGTAGCACGATCACGCCCTCGTATCGGCTGGGTGACGTCAGAGATCGCCATCATCGCCAGCTACCGACAACTCAGGATGCAAGAGTCGTCTCACCGGAGCCACGCGGTGGATTCAGGCTTAGAGCGCGCGCCAATAGGCACCGACCTGCGGAAATGCAAGCATCGCTATCCCCGAGCACGTGCTGGTCGCAGCACCGAACTGCCTTATTGGAGTACCGGCAGTGTCCAAACTGGCTCGCCTATTGACGCGCGTTCTTAGCGATGGGCCTAGAGGTAAGACGGCAAACTTTGCCGGTCGCGGTACGCTTTCGCCAGGCATTGCTCTTTCTCAAATGCAGTTCCAGCATGACATCGTGGCCCGGTTGGACAAGTCAGTTCTGCGTGCTCTTTCTTGCGGATAATCAGATTTGCGTCTTCCCGATTACGTGGAATCTAGGGAGATACCACAGCGGGCAACCCGTCGGTCCGATCATCGACGCGGTGGTCGGGGACTCACGCGCCGAGCATCGTCTTGGTTCCCGTTCTCGACGGGGGGTGGGCACGGAGCTGTCAAGCCGCCCCGACCGGAGGGGAGATCGCCCACGCCTCGGCGATCCGGTCGTCCTCGTAGCGGAACACGTAGACGATGCTCGACTCGCCCTCGCGGAGCGTGCTCGTCGCGCGGACGGTGGCGACGACGAACTCGCCGGACTCGATGATGCTCTCCAAGCGCTGCACGAGCCTGATCTGCTCAAGCTGGGGAACGAGGATCTCCCGGAACTCCTTGGGACCAGTGACCTCGATGCCGCGCGTCGAATGGTGCTTGTAGTCAGGGGCGACGAGCGCCATCGCCGGTTCGTAGTCCTGATGCTCGATGGCCTTCATCGCTTCTTTGGCCTGGTCCAGTCGCGTACTCATCTGTCGCTCCTCATGGTTTGCTCATGCAACGGTGCGAGTTTCTCAGACATGCCTCTGCTGGTCAAACACCGCTACCGGGAAGCGCGCTCGGCGACGGAAGGACCCCCATCTGGACGAGCCTGGTGGCGACGAACTTCCACCCTGTGACGAGATTGTCTTGCCTCCCAAAGACACCTACTTCAGCGGTCGTCTCCCGAAGATGACGCAAGAACCACCGGGAGGCGAGCCTCCCTCGTAGAAGTCCTTGAGCGAGTAACCGGGGTTTTCCCGCGCACGCAAAAAGCAGCGGATCAAAAATCAAGGGTCCGGATCTCCACCAAAACGTCGATGTTCGAACCCCGGGCCTCTTGAGGTCCGGGGTTCGTCGCGCAGTCGGCCAGCCACGTGCGGAACTCTTCGTCGTGGAAGGCCGCGAAGGGCTGTGCCATCCGGGCGTAGACGACGGAGCCATCGACCTCGACCAGGATCTCCTCGAAGATCGCCTGGTGCATCTGTCTCCGGACCCTCGGGCTGGCCTTGGCATACGTGGATCCGAGATTGCTGGCCAGGGCGAGTGCGCGTCGAAGGTTTCGCTGCAGCTCCTCCAAATGGATTTCGGAGTTGGCCATCAGGGCACCGGCCATGGCCAGTTCGCCGGTGATGCGGGCCTGCTCTTCGGCGAGCAGTTCGATCGGCATGGCACCGGCAAGGTGCGCCTTCAGCAGTGACCGGCGCTCGCCCTCCAGGATCTCGATGCGCTTCCGTTGCTGCCTGGCCATCTTGAGCGCGCTGGCGTTGCGCTTCTTCGCAGCCTCAAGAATTCGGCGGTAGAGAGCGTCGGCGGTGGCCTCGTCGAGCTTGATGGTCTGGTAGTAGCGCTCGATCTGCTCTTCGATGTCTGAGACCCAGGTGTAGGGAAGGTCGCAGGGCGTGCGCTTGGCATGCCGGCCGATGCAGATGAAGTAGTCGTAGATTCCGCCGTGTCGGCCCTTGCTGCGATTGAAGATCATCCTCGACCCGCATCGCCCACATCAGAGCGTGCCCTTCAGGTAGTGCTCGTGATGTTGGGTGCGCTCCCCGGCCGTGTTCTTCGCGGTGAGTTGTGCTTGGACGGCCGCGAAGGTCTCGACGGTGGTGAGCGGGTCATGAGTCCCCTGGTAGGAGACGCCGCCCCAGGTGAAGTGCCCGATGTAGAAGGGCTTGCGGAGCAGGCGCTGCAGGTGGTTGGACCCGAGTGCCCGGGAAGGACGCTTGGCGGTCCCCTTCGTGCGCAGGCCTCGCTCCTCAAGCTCCTCGGCGAGCTGACGGAGGTGTAGTCACCCGAGGCATAGGCCTCAAATGCCCAAGTGATGTGGGACGCTCGCTCGGCGTCGACCTCGGTCCAGGACTCGAAGGGCAAGTTGGAGGTGACGATCATGCTGGTGCGCTCGTAGGCCGTCGAGATCACGTCGAACAACAGCTCGGCGCCGGCCAGCGGCCCATTCGGGCAATGATCCTCGAAGGCCGGAGTCGACGCTGCGCGCGTGTCCAGAGGGTCAAAGCGCATCGGACTCTTGGTTCTCCAGACTGCTAGCTCGGGCGCGCATAATCACGAATGTTGACTGCTATGGAATCGCGCCCGAATCGGCGATCTGTATCTCCTATCTGCGCAGGCACTTGCATCATCCATACCGCGGTGATGCCGCGGCTACCCATGATCTGGGACGATCACCGGCGTACACATACGGTTTCCCACCAGCTAATTCTGATCTTCAGCGGACGG
>DATLTI010000356.1:0-2367 GCA_035533675.1 Acidimicrobiales bacterium
CGAAGCCAAAGAAAAGGCCTCCACATCGTCGACCTTGAGTCTTGCCTCCACCTCAAGGTCGCGAAGTGCCGGAGTGGCTGCGGAGCGTATGAGTTCAATGAGGGTGCCATGCGCATCGATCTCAGCAGCACCATCACTGACAACAAGACGTCGCAGAAGTTCAGCGGCCTCAGGCTCTGCCTGATCGATCGCCTGATGGAGCTCTTCTGCGTTACAGAGTGCCTGAAAGGCCCGACGCTGGATGACATCAAGAAAGAGAACCTCATCGATCCAGTCCGTGACGTCCTCTGGACGATGGATCGCAAGCATCAGTCCATCACGTCCGGCACGCGACGCTTTGGGATCTGCGCCCCTGCGGACCGCTGAGCCCCGGCTCTCCGGTGCTTGGTCACTATTGGGAATCTCACGACCGTGAAACTCCTCACCTGAATCGTAGGAATATCCGCGCTCTTGCGAGAGTGCCGCGTGGGGGGCTGAAGCCTTTTGTGTGGTGAATGCGATCCGCTCGGTCTCAAGCATTGAGCGAAGACGAACTGGGTCATGATGAGTGCGATCCGCGACCTCAAGCAGGTACTGATCACGAACAAGATCATTCGGGTGCTCTGCGATTACTTTGATCGCGGCCTCCGCGGCTCGCGTTCGACCTTCAGGATTTGAAAGGTCAAACGCACCAAGGGCTCTGTCGACACGAAATCCAAGGAATGGTCGAGCCGATTCGATTGCCACACGGAGGGCCCCGGGGTCTTCTTTGGCAAGTTGTCCAGGATCAGCACCGATCGGCATCGCCGCGACGAGAAGTTCGACCTCGTGTCGTCGTTCGAACTCATAGAGTCTGGCGGCTGCGTTTTGACCAGCGCTGTCTTGGTCAAAACACAACACGACACGTTTCGCGAAACGCGAGAGCAGTTTGAAGTGACTCTCGGTGAGCGAGGTGCCACATGTTGCTACGGCACGTTTGATGCCGACGGTTGAAAAACCGATGACATCGGTATAGCCCTCGCAGACAATGACCTCATGTGACCTCGCGATCTCGGCCTTAGACCAGTTGAGTCCATAGAGCGTCGAGCTCTTTGAATAGATCGGCGATTCCGGGGAGTTGCGGTACTTCGGACCGGGGTTCTGCTGGTTTGCACGGAGCTCCTCTGGGAGCACGCGGCCCCCGAGGGCGATGACCTTTCCCATCGGGTCACAGATCGGGAAGATCACCCGCTCGCGCATCACGTCCTGCATCTTCTGGCGACTGTTCTCATAG
This sequence comes from Acidimicrobiales bacterium, assembly GCA_035533675.1. Classification (GTDB taxonomy): domain Bacteria; phylum Actinomycetota; class Acidimicrobiia; order Acidimicrobiales; family Bog-793; genus CAIVND01. The sequence goes on from DATLTI010000356.1 coordinate 1,253, forward strand.
GCGAGTCCCGCCTCTTTGAGAATTGAAGCTGGCAGTTTGAGCGACTTTGCAAGTTGGTCATAACCGCTTGGTGCAAACCCGAGCCGGAACTCGCGTACGACCTCTCCGTCATATCCGCGTGACCGCAGATAGCGCCTTGCCGCGCCTGCCTCTGTGTTTTCGAGCAGGTAGTGGTGGTAGAAGTCGGCGGCTGCGTTCAGTGCCTCATAGAGTGCCTGGCGATGTCCACGCGTTGCGTCGCTTGAGGCCTCCTGGTCGTTGCGGATCGTGATGCCTGCCCGTCCAGCGAGCTGTTCAACGGCCTCGACGAAGTCGCAGTGCTCGATCTGTCTGACAAAGGTGATCGCATCGCCAGAGGCCTGGCAGCCAAAGCAGTAATAAAGCCCCTCTTCGACATTGACGCTGAATGAGGGTGATTTCTCCGAGTGGAATGGACAGAGCCCGACAAATCGTCGCCCAACCCGCTTGAGCGCGGTGTAGCCACCAATCAATGCAGAGATGTCAGTCGCCTCGCGGACCTTCGCCACGTCCTCCTCAGGTATCGCCATAATGCGAACGGTACCTCCTCTCTGGCGTGGCCGTTTCAGTTTCGGACGGGCAAAACATCGCTGGTTTACCCATTCCTCTTGCCTGCTCGGTCAGCGCGAGCGGACTAGTTCTTCAAAGCGCGTGGATCGCTAAAGGGACGTGCGAGGTACCCGGCGATCTCGCCGACGAGGTCGCCGATCGCGATTCTCCGCTGTTCGGTGGTGTCTCGGTCACGGACGGTGACCGCTCCGTCGTCGAGGCTGTCAAAGTCGACCGTGACACACAACGGAGTGCCGATCTCGTCCTGGCGGCGGTAGCGGCGACCGATTGACTGGGTGTCGTCGTATTCACACATGAACGAGGTCTTGAGGATGCCAAGCACCTCTCTCGCAAGGGGAGTGAGGGTCTCTTTTTTCGAGAGTGGCAATACGGCGACCTGGTAGGGCGCAAGGTGAGGATGCAGGCGCAGCACGGTGCGCTTTTCGCCACCGACCTCGTCCTCGTCATAGGCAGAGATCAGAAAGGCCATCATCGTCCGGGTCGCGCCAGCGGCAGGCTCGATCACATAGGGCACATAGCGCTCGCCG
>DATLTI010000357.1:0-2674 GCA_035533675.1 Acidimicrobiales bacterium
TGCCAGCGTGCCAGCCCCGAATCTTCGAAGGCGCGAGTCCCGCCAATGTCGATTGACCAAGCGAGGGCAGAATGTGCTTGTCGAGTACGTACCGATACAACTCTCTTGTTCGAACAGCTAAATCTGGGCGACGTTTGAGCCACTCCTCAGCGTAGGTTCGAAGCGATACTTCGCCCTCTCTTGGATCAATCCACGCGCCGCGACGGAGATCGACCTCAATCGTTGACAGATATGCCAGTGCATCAGCCTTAGCTGAAAAGTTGCCTGCAGAGTACCGCTGACCATCGCGCCAGTACATTGCTTGCCAAGAGCCCGAGGGGCGCTTGCGCACTGTTCCGAAATGCCGTCGCCCCGTCATGGCGTGACCATGGCCATCAAGGTAAGCCCTCTGCGAACGCGACGAATGGTCTGTTCGGTGTTCACGCGGCAGTAGGCAACTACACAGGACGTTCGGTTTGTCTTCTGCTTAGTCATTGCCATGGTCTCGTCATGGTATATGGCCAGTGTAACTTTCCAATTCGCTCTGATGGCATCTGTAAAGGACCTTGATGAGAGGTGCGTTCTCGCCTCATCGTTTTGCCTCGACACGCTGGCTGACAACCCACTGATCAAGGTCTAACGCCAAGAACCTCACCCTGGTCCCCGCAAGCTTCACGAAGGGGATACGCCGCTCTTGGACGAGACGCCGGATAAATCTTTCGGAGCATCCGAGATGGTTAGCCGCGGCTGGGATGTCCAAGAGCGGTCGATCGACGTATTCACGACTCGATCGCTTACGCAGGGCCAAGCCGTCTTGGTCGGGTGGTTTCCTATCCACGAGACCCCTCCACACGCGCGATCACGCGGGCCTTCCGGCGTCGTGAGTGGTCGTTTGTCATGGCCGATTTACCTTCGCTACTCAATCACTCGGCCGACGATAATGCTGGCGTTAAAGCCACCATCGAGAACTTCGAGCTCAGCGTCAGTGTTCGGGTGGTAGGCGGATTCCATTGGAAGAGGATTCTCGTCCTGCCATTCGCCAACGAAACTCCGGGCCATGTCCGTCAGTTGTCCATCGTGCTCTATGTCGACGACCGAATGCCCGTCGAGGTACTGCCGAGCACTGTCGCTGAAGTCCAGCACCTGTTCCATATCCAACTTGCAGTCGGGATCGACCATCGTTAGGGCACAGGTAATAAACAGTTCTACGGTCGGATCGGTCATGACAGGGTTGCGCAGTTCGGGCCAACCGCTCTCGACGGCCATTTGCAACGTTGCACGATCTATCAAGATCGGCTCTTCACTGTCCCCTACAAACAGGGCCATCGTGGGCAGTCCGTCGTTGAAGCCGAACACCATTCTCTGGGTCTCGCGTGAGACCGGATCAACGTTGTTGATTATCACCGGCGTTGACAATCGTGGTGAGGTTGCCGCTTCAACTTCGTGACCGACAGGACTTCCGTCAATTTCGTGGGCGCGCAGGAGCCCTTCTCGTGCACTCTGCGGCGTGGAAGCTGCAGGTGTCGCGAATTTCGCGTTCAACTGTCGCCACGCCTCGTTGACGAGTTCGTGGTCCCTTTCGGCTTGGTCGGTCTCGTAGTTCCACACTGGTCCATCAGGAAGGTACGCGTCCGTTTGGTCCGGGTCAATCTGGAACGTTCGCGTGTCTGGGTCGTACCTCACGACGAGCGATACGTCTCTAGCCATCTCAATCTCCTTTCAGACGCCGAGTTCGCGCCACATATCGGCGGGACAGTCCAATACATCGAGCTGCGCTGCCGAGAGTGGCTGGTAGGCACTGGCTGGGGCGTCGCGTAACGAAAGATCGACCGAGAGCACCTGGATACGTCCGTCGGACGCGTCGGCAATCTCTTGGATGCAATCAAGGTCGACCAGATCTTCCGTCCGACGCTCGCCGACAACGAGCGTCGTGTCCACGTCAATTGAACGCTCGATGGCAACTTCTATGCTGACGTCGTTCGTGGCTTCGACTGCGGGTTCTTCCACCTCGAAGGTCTTCAACACCGCCGTGGCGGCCTTCTGGATCCGCCCCGTCGATGCCTTGATGCCCTGTGTGGCTTCAGGGGCACCACCGGCCCAGCCCGCCACGTACCCGAAGGAGTAGTCGCTGGTGTCCATGCCGAGTGCCGTGCAGATGACGTAGGCCGTGGACTCCGCCTCGAGCTCCTTGAGCCCGCGCTCCAGGTCCTTGGTCGCTTCAATACCTGGATCGTGCAGAAGTGCGTGCCCGATCTCGTGAGCCAACGTCTTGGCCTGTTGAGCTTCTGAGTTGCTGCTAACGACCCGGATGCGTCCCTCCGAGTGCGACGTGTCACCGTTCGCTCCGCTGTCCAACGACTGCGGCCGCTCGACGCGAAAGCCAATACCTTGCGCGAACTCGGTCAGTTTGGCGAACACGCCCTCGGGTGCGAGTCCTTCGAGCTTGCTCACGATGTCGGGCAGGTCCGGACCCTCGGTCTGGCTGATGTCGAACACGGGAACCAACTTGAAACCGCGAATCTCTCGGGCTTTTTCACCCTCGGGCGCATCGTCCCTCTTGTACGTCATCGGAGCCAGTATCCGAAGGGCCGACTCCTTGGCCATGACCTGGTGGTCCAGTGCCTGCCAGGCCCGGTAGCCCGCCACCCGGGTGGCGTAGGGATTCTGCAGCAGGATCAACATGACGTTGTTCGGG
>DATLTI010000358.1:0-3115 GCA_035533675.1 Acidimicrobiales bacterium
CTTTTCGAAAGCGTGCAGCAAGACAAATAGTGCTCGGGACCTACGATAAAGGATGCGGTACAGCGTATTTCCGTAATGGCATCGAAGTTCCCGGAGTTCCCCTTCGACTTGACTGCTGTAGGGGAAGGGCAGCGGCGGATCGGAAGTCCTCAACATGTTCAATCGGTCCACTTGGTTATCGACCGCGACCTGAGCGGAAACTGGTGTGAGCAGGTCGATGAATTCTGAAACAGGCTCGTTCCCACTGGGATCGCGATAGTAGACAGCCTGCATCTGGGTCAAAGCGCTTCCCCAACTTTCAAAAGTTATACAGACAATCGCCGAGGAGAGCCAAAAGTTCCGGAAGTGTTGGCCCTCCTATCTTGGCAACGTATCTTTGACATCCCATGAGTCCAGAGTACGCGGAGTCTGGCTCCGAAAAGGTTCCGTGTGTCGTGAGGCCACTCCAAGCCTTGAATGTTTTCGATTGCGTCGAAATGTTCGCAAGCTCTCGTGAATTTTCGGGTGTGCCCCATCGGGTCAACGGTCATGACCCGATTCATTTCTATCCGGTGGCGATGTCCTGTCGCTGTCACTAGTTACTTCGGGAAGCCGATCCTCGGACGCTGCTTCTGGCTCGAGCAGTTCGCTAGGCTCCAGCCGCCTCACGCCGAACGACGCTAAGCAGATATCCATCGTTTCAACAATTGCATCCGTCCGGAACACGATCCCGAGGTCCAGCACATCAGTAATTTGAACGGAATAGGCCGCGGGCTGTTCCGTTACGTCAATATCCGATTTGCTTATGTGGTACTGGGCAAGAACTCCGATAAGCGACGTTCTGTTTCCAACGTGTGCGGTACCGTCTCGCTTCGTCACGATGCCAGCTTGATGAATGAAGACAGGACTTCCGCTCGAACCCGGAAAAACAGAAGCGTCGATTAAGAATGCTGGAAGGCCGCAATAGTCAACGAGTATTGGAGTTGCAAGTGCACCACGTCGAGCGATCGGTAGAAAATTCGCACGATCAAAGAGACCATTCGGATATCCGATGAAAACTACTGGCTCCAGTGCGTCAAGTTCGTTCAGGAAATCCCTCGTTGCGATCAGACTTGGAGGAATGCTGCGATAGAAAGGATCTTGATTGTTCAGATGCATCGTGGTGAGCATTGAACTCAGATTGAAAACCGCAACATCAACGTCTTCATTTGGGTGGCCGAACCATGAATCATCATTCCAGGGCGTGTACGTCGAAATAACAGCTTCTCCGAGTGCGGGAGTCTTGTCGTCTAACTTCCGAACCATTTGGATCTGCACCGCCGTTGCATCTTTCGTAACGTGACGGTTTGTGACCAAGAGGTAGTAAATCCCGCGATCAGTAACGACTTCGCATATGAAACCAGTCGCCGTCTTGACAACTGGTTGCGTACTTGTTGACGGGTCTTTCGGCGGATACCAGCATTTGAGGAATGCCGTCACGAAGAACATTTGCTCTGCAGGTGTATCCACGATCACCAGCAAAGAATTGCATATTTGGCCAGGAAACGCAGTCTCGCGGTTGAGTCGCAATTAATCTCGTTCGCGCGGTCGTTTCGCGATTGAGGCCAACCTCCCTATCTGAACTTTCGGCGAGCACATGATTTCGTCGAAATACTAATCTCCGCTCGACTGTCCGACCGCTTCCCAAAGTCCCGCTGTGTACCACGCTGGTGCGACGACGATGACTGCGTGCCAGTGCTTGTTGACCTCAACGCGTGTCAGACGACTAGCTCTTAGTTTTGCTCCTTTGGACATGTGCTCCGCCATTTACCCGCGTCGTCCTCAACACATCTCGTGAGGTCTTGACCGCAAACACACTTGTCTGGAGTCAAAGGGATTCCAAGACGTTTCGAATGTACTTCTTGAGTCATGCGGACCTAGGTCGAGCCACGTTTTTAGCGATGCAAACAGTGCAGTTAACGGGCGGATTGGCGAGGTCGCCGGCGGGCTTATCGCAATCTGTAAGCGAGGTGTTCCCATCTTTTCGGTAATGGACAAAACCGTCTTTTGGGCTGGTTATCGTTCCCCGTGGTTTCTCAACCACGGCTTTTGCGTCCGGTGCCCGCGACGCACGACTGTTCAGTAAACACTCGACACACTTCAGCTATGAACTCGTCGTCGGTCAAAGTTGGATAGTCACGCCGAGAACAGCCCGCAGGCGCAAACAAGCCAATTCTTTTGGGCGGCAGAGAAAATCTCATCGTTGGATACCTCGTCCTTGGGTCATTGTCAATGCTAGAGACGCCAGTGAACGCCGGTCGGGCCTTGGTAATAGATTCACGAACATGAGAACGGGGACTGCTGTCGGTTTAGTTGACAGTTTTGTTCCTAGGCCTCTTAATGAACCATGTCCTAGTAGTGGAGCATTTTGTGGGGCAAAGGACGACGCAGTGTACAACAATCTTCATAATCTAAATCATGCCAGCGACCTTTGTGATCTGGGCCTTTGTATTCTGTTCCGGAGTGGGCGCTGCAGGACTCGAACCTGCGACTTCAGCCGTGTGAAAGTGTTAATACGCTTTTCACCAGACGACGCGACACGACGATAGACCACTTTGACGAGGACTAATGTCAACGCGAGACCACGTGAGAAAACTGCACACGACGCGATTTGTGGAGCATTTTGTGGCGCAAGATAACGCTGCCCGTATACAGTTGAGGTGGTAATTCGCCTACCTGAGAGCCCAAGAGTCTCGCGTGGAACTTGGTTCCGCTCGCGAACTGGTATGATTTTGGTATGACTACGAAGATTGCAGTGAGCCTGCCCGACGAGCTTGTCGACGCGGCCCGTCGAGCGGTAACTGAGGGTCGATCCAGTTCGGTGTCCGCGTTCATCGCCTCGGCGATGGCCGACAAGACACGGTTCGACGATCTTGAGGCGTTGCTCGCCGATATGGCGGCGGAGGCCGGGCCACCCGATGAATCTGATCGACGCTGGGCGCGCGAAGTTCTTGGACTGATCTGAAATGGCCCCGAGCGTCACGCTCGACACCGGTGCTTTGATTGGTATCGAGCGAGGGACGAGGCGGATGCAGGCTCTGCTCGACGAGGCCGGAGCAGTCGGCGCCACGTTCAACGTTCCGGCGGGAGTTCTCGC
>DATLTI010000359.1:0-3902 GCA_035533675.1 Acidimicrobiales bacterium
TTGCAATTCTCACCGACGCAACGAGGTCATGTCTCAACCGATAGATCGCCCCGAGCACGATTCCATACTCGAATCGCATATCAAAGCAGTCCAGGAGAGCGAGCAAGTCTCGTTTCACATGCCCGGACACAAAGGTGGACAGGGCGCGCCGGCACGGGGTCGGCGACTTCTTGGCGACGCGGTCTATTCTGCTGACCTGAGCGAGTTGAGTGGTTTTGACTACCTCCACGGAGCCAAGTCAGCCCTGGCGGATGCACAGCAGCACGCCGCGCAACTTTTTCAATCAGATCAGACCTGGTTCCTCGTCAACGGTGCAACTGTTGGCAACATCGCAGCGATCTGCTCGGTTGTCGGAGATGGCGATGCGTTTCTTGTCGCGCGCGACTCGCACCGAAGTGTTTACGCGGGAATTGCTCTCGCTGGCGCACGACCAATCTATCTCGCACCGGCACACAACGACGCGCTTGACGGTCTTTTCGGCATCAAGCTCAATGAGCTCGAAGGCGCATTGGCCATGCATCCAGAGGTCAAGGCGCTACATGTCACCTGCCCGAGCTATTACGGATTTACGATTCCACTGCATGCGATCGTGAAGCTCGCTCACGATCGTGATATTCCCGTGATTGTCGATGAGGCACACGGTTCGCACTTTATCTTCGATGACCGATTCCCTGACTCTGCACTCACATGTGGAGCAGACCTTGTGGTGCAGAGCCCGCATAAGACCCTCGGTTCGTTGACCCAGTCTTCGCTCTTGCATCAAAAGGGAGACCGAATTGACCGAGCGAAAGTCAGCGCAAACCTCTCCATGCTGCAGTCCTCATCTCCATCGGCGATTCTTCTGCTTTCGCTCGATCTAGCTGTTGATGAGATGAAGTTGTACGGACATGAACGCTGGCAAGAGGTAATGACGCTCACTCAATTGGTCCGTCGAGAAATCAGTGCTATCGAAAGAGTGCAGGTATACGGCGATGAGGTCATCGGCTCGCCTGGTATATCGGGATATGACCCGACAAAGATTGTCATCGACGTAGACCAACTCGGCACCACGGGATTTGCCGCCGGGCGCTGGCTGCACGAGGAGTGGAAGATCAATCCGGAGTTCTCTGACCTGAGACGGATGGTTTTTTCGATCACGCTCGGAGACTCAGAGCAAAGTGCCCAGGTCCTCATCGATGCAATTCGAGCGCTCGGTGAGAATCGTCATCTGTTCGAAGCGCATCCGAACCTCATCTCCCTCTGGCCGGGTGTCCTGCCTGCCGAACGGATGAGCCCCAGACAGGCCCAACAGAGCAAGAGCATCTCGATCGCGACAGCTAAAGCAATTGGAAGCATCAGCGCTGAGATGATTGTTCCCTACCCTCCAGGTGTCCCTCTGCTCGTTGCTGGCGAAGAGATCAGCAGGGAGGTCGTTGACTCCATGATCCAGCTATTTGGTTCGGGCTGTCGAATCGTCGGCCTCGCCGATCCCACCGGAGATACGCTTCGCGTCGTGTGCGAGGATTAACCTTCGACCTCTGGCGCACGCGGATACCGCGTTGCGCGCGAGGTCGCCAGAAATCTGTCGAGGAGAGCAATGCAACGCTCTCGCGCCTGTGGAAGAAATGTACGCGAATCGTCCATGATCTGATCGAAGTCGGCCCCAATGCGATTCAGAGAGTCTCGACCTTCGTCACACCATCGCGCAATTGTGTCAAATGTCACTTCCGGATGAAATTGGAGCGCGAGCGATCTCCCATACCAGTATGCCTGGGGACCGCTCCCAGATATCGCCAGCGACGACACATCATTCGCGTCATTCCAGCGATCGAAGTGATACTGGAACCAAGGACCAGATGAGATCTGGGATTCATCACGAGAGGTGATCATCTTCCAGCCAATCTCTGGGACAGCCGAGGGGGAAACTTCCAAGCCAAGCGCGTTGGAGATCTGGTGCCCGCCAAAACAGATCCCGAGAATGGGAATATCCGCTGCCTGAGCGCGCACGACGAGATCGCGCTCGGCGTCGATGGACTCTTTAAATCCCTCGTCATAAACCGACCAGTCAGAGCCAAGCAAAACGAGCAGGTCGACCTGATGTTCAAGATCTTCTAGAGAACACGGCTCTTCCCGCACGTAACGCCGCAGATCGGCACCGTGATCCAATAGACGCTCACCAACGTATCCGTCGTCTCCATCACCCTGGTTTGCGATCACTGCCACACGCACAAATCCGCCTCCAACCGAGAATTACAGCACGCGAAAGCGTACCGCTCTCAGCGCGTGGTCCCGCCTCTCCTTTCGCCCAAGAGGAGGACATGTTTGGCCGAGAGAACGGTCCGTGACTGACAATCACCAAGACCCTAACGCTTGCATTGCGACGTGACACAGCGCGATGTCAGAGCCTCAAGTACTCGCCAGACGAGTGATCAGGCGCGTTCTCTGATCAATCGAGCAGAGGACCTAGTCGACACTGTTGGCAAGGTTGCCAACAAGACGGGGATCGTCAAGGAAAAGTCCTGCAATCGGCCAATTGAGCAGCTCTACGAGTTCATCGACAACATCGGCGCCACCCATATAGACCACGAGACCATCCTCGCGCCAGCGCAACGCGTCGTCGCGCGTCATGAAAGGGCGATCAATGCTTGCCATGACCGCGGGGATCTGTGCCATGAGTTGATAAAGATTGATTGGCCGCGCGTGCAATATTGCCAGCAGGTCAATCTCGGGGTCATGTTGAGCAACTTCATTGAGGATTTTGTGATCGAACGAGGAGAGCAGCACTTTGTCCTTGCGACTACCTAGGGCGTCGAGCACCACTCTTACAAGACGTGCGTCATAGATCGCGCCGGCCTTGAGTTCGATATCGATCCAGAGTTTTCCAGACAGTGCCTCCAAGACCTCTTCAAGGCGCGGAATCACTGCGCTCGCTCCGTTGGGATGGATGACGCGTTGGCCGGCAAACTCCTCGTAAAGACAATCACCCACCCACCGTTGGGTCATTCCGGGCTCTTTGGGATCACGGTGGAGGTAATGCTCGCCGTTGTGAACCCAGAAGAACGGGTCGTGCAAGACCACGGGGATACCATCAGCAGTGAGCTGTGCATCAAGTTCAATCCCGCCAGCACCGAGTTCGAAGGCGAGGAGAAAAGCCTCCATGGAGTTTTCCGGTGCAAGCGCGGATGCGCCGCGATGAGCAAACACAAAGGTCCCCGAAGTCGAATTTGGCATGGGTGATCTCCTAATCAAGTTCATGACCCTCCAGAGTCAGCGAAAACACACGATAAAAGCGTTGCCTGCAGGCGATGCGCTGCCTCGGGGCTCGCGGCAACGAGAGGTCCGGACTCGCCAAATACGTATGAACCGTGACGCGACAAGACGGTGCCTCCTGCTTGTTCAACAAGCGCAATGCCCCCTGCGACATCCCAGATACTTGGCCCAGCATGGACGACGCCATGCACTACACCTGAGGCGACGAGCGCGAGGGCAAGGGCTCCCGAGCCAATCGTGCGAGGAGAGCCTCCGGCTGCAATCACCGAGTCCTGGACCGGTGCAAGTACAGACGGCGAGACGCCCGATGGAACCTCAATGAGCACGATCTGGCCAGCGAGGTCGCCGCCGGGAGAGACCGATATGGTTTTGTCATTCTTTTGACTGGCATGAGCACCGTGGCAGGCGAGATAGACATCATCGCGATATGGGTCCACGACCAGCCCAGCGATTGCTCTGCCCGCCTCTAGAACTCCAACCGAGGAACAGGCGATTGGAAAACCATGCACGAGGTTCATCGTGCCATCGACTGGGTCGACTACCCAGTTGCGGCCATCCATCGAACGGTTTGCCCATCCGCCCTCTTCTCCGAGAAAACCGTCTTCGGGAAATACTGCGCGGGTGAAATCAAAGATGAGCCTCTCGATTGAACG
>DATLTI010000360.1:0-17217 GCA_035533675.1 Acidimicrobiales bacterium
TCCGTGATCTCCCGATTACGGCCGAGAAGATCTACCAGGCGCTGAAGGGGCAACAATGAACGTGAAGATGACACTCAACGGGGAGCCGTTTTCGGCGGAGACTCCCTCCGATGGCCTGTTGGTCGATGTATTGCGACTCAACGGCTTCACCGGAACCAAAGAGGGTTGCGGGGTCGGTGTCTGCGGAGCTTGCACGGTCCTTGTCAGCGATGTTCCCGTCGCCTCTTGTATCTATCTTGCGGCACTCGCCGAAGGACAGGACGTCTGGACGGTCGAGGGTCTCACCGAGAAAGATTCTGCGCTGCTCAATGCCTTTGTCGAGAAAGAGGGCATGCAGTGCGGGATCTGCACACCGGGTCAGGTTGTCTCTGCCTATGCACTTGGAATCGAGAACCCAACGGCAAACGAGGAGGAGATCCGCGAGTTCATGGCGGGCAACCTCTGTCGTTGCACGGGATATGTCACCATCACCGAGTCAGTGAGGGCCTACCTTGCCAGCAAATGAGATGCTTATCTCCACTCCGACCACAGTCGCTGACGCGCTCTTTGAGCTTGGCAACGAGAACACCCTCGCGGTCGGCGGCGGGACCTCGATCGCACTGATGTTGAAGAACCGGCTGATTGAGCCCGACCGGTTGGTTCTTCTCAACAGGGTGCCGACGTTATCGGGTGTCGATGAGCGCTCGACAGACACAGATACCGTGCGCATCGGGGCAACCTCGACACTCTTGCAGCTGATGCACTCTCCGCTCGTCAACAGCGCACTTCCGATGCTCTCCTTTGCATCGAGCCGTGTCGGTAACCCAAGAGTCCGCTCGGTTGCGACGATCGGTGGTGCGATCGTCCACGGCGATCCCCGCCAGGATCTTCCACCGGTACTCCTCGCACTCGGTGCTACGGCGCACATTGTCGGTCCATCGGGAGAGCGCGATGTCCCGCTTTCAGAGTTCTTCATTGGTTTCATGGAATCCGCTGCCAGCGAGGACGAGCTGGTCACCGAGGTCACGGTTCCAAGGGTCCAAGGACAGCGCACGCACTACACGCGCTTCACCCCTGGTTCAGAAGATGACTATCCGACTGTTGGCGTCGCAATTGCGATGACGCTCGCGGATGATAGAAGTGTCAAGGACGTAAAGATCGCACTCGGTGGAGTTGACTCCACGGCGTTCTTGGCAACCGAGGCAGCGGCGCTTCTGATCGGAAACCGTCCAACCGACGAGCTCATCGCTGCGGCAGGCAAAAGTGCGGCGAGCCGCGCGAATCCTTCAGATGACCAGCGTGGTTCAGAGGCCTACAAGCGCGCGATGGTCGATGTCTGGACTCGCCGGACCATTACTGCCTGTCTCTCGGATTGATCATCTCTACCAGCGAATCTCCCTGGAGCGATCGTGAATGACCGCAATGTCCTCGGAGGCGAACTTCAACCATGTTCGCATGACCCGTTGACCGGGTTCTTCCGTGATGGCTGTTGTGCTACTGGCCCTGAAGATTTCGGCAGTCACACGATCTGCGCAGTCGTCACCGAGGAGTTTCTCGATCATCAACGATCGATTGGCAATGACCTTGGGACACCCATGCCCGAGTACGGTTTTCCTGGTCTCGTGCCGGGCGACCAGTGGTGCGTGACGGCGACGAATTTTTTGCGCGCACACATTGATGGCAAGGCGGCGTTCGTCGTGCTTCGTGCGACGAACGCGAGCGTGCTCGACATCGTTCCCCTCGAGGTGCTCAAAGAACACGCCATCGATATTCCCGAGGGCCCAAGCCAGCTACTTGGCTAGTGACAAGAGAGCAGATGCTGCGCGAACCGGCGTGAACCGATGGGTTAACGGGTTCTTTGCTCCCAGTCAAAACCCACTGCCTCTTCTCTGAGATCGCGCGCGTCTGTCTCGAGATACCAGCGACGCGCGACAAGCTCGTCGAGCACCCGGTTGACTCTCGTCACGTACTCCGCGTGGGTGGAATACAGCGAGGTCAGCGTTGTGTTGTCAAACGGCTCCTCCCACGCGAGAAAATCGCAACGGTCTCCACTGAAATCCTCTGGCGTGGGTCCACAGGTCGCATGAATCGTTGCCGTAGGAACCTCGAAGTAGCTCGTGCGAAGACCGCCCCTGGCATTACCGTGTTCATCGCGTACGATCACGCGATCGTTGTCTCGTGTCTCGATCCTTGGTGCCGTCGTCGCGGGGATGGCTCGGTCGACCCATGCAATCAGATTGTCAAGACAGACGTGGTGGATCTCAAAGAGTGGAAAGTCTGACCAGTTCGAGCATTCGCATTGCATGGTGAGCAGGCGCTCCGCGCTCGCTCCTCTTCTCGTACAGACGTGAGGCATTCCGGGAACCTCATAGAGGCGATAGAGCTCTGCATCGTCACGGCGATAGTCGGCCCCGCTGCCTGGTTTTGCGATCGAACGGACGAGTTCGCTCTCGCCCTGGACCTCGACAACGGGAACGTCAAGATCGCTGATCATTCCCCTCGGACTGCTCAGCGCGGACTGTGCCGGGTAGTAGCCGTCAAATACCGACCCACCACGGAAAGATGCGCGGCCGTGCTCTTGCTGGATGTATCGCCGAACCCAGTAGCCCTCGGTGGATTGTCCACCAAGGACGACGGTGCGTGGACTGACGCCTTGCAGGGCACCGCTCTTGATCAGTGCGCCCGCCTGGGCCATGACCTCAGAGTCGGTGTTCTCAAGCTCGGGAAGGAACAGATCATCAAATCGTCCCGGGTTGGCTGGCTTGATGAAGCTCTCGAGCACCTTTGGATTCGCGACGACCACTGCCGCGATGTGATGTTCTCGGGCGAGATAGCGCTGAACCTTCGAATAGAGCGTCCAGTAGCCCGCTCGATGCCATGGTTCGAGCACCGCTACCCGAGAGGCGAGTGCTGGATCGATGGGCCGCACGATCTGGAGCAACGTCTTGAAGCTATGCCTACCGATCGATCCTTCGAAGACGTATTGCTCCCAGACGTATCCTTGGGGAGGAGGAGAGATCGAGCATTCGCTGTGCATCGGATTGGCGAGCTGATGGGGTTCTCGTGCATCAAAGACAGGATCATACGTTCTTGTGATCTGCGCAATCACCTTGCTGCTCGCGGATTCGAATGATTGCGTCACGTCGTCGCTCCCCGGTCAGATTGCGATGGCAAAGGCCACGGTCACCACCTCTGGCGGTTTCGTCTGACTGACGCTAGCAACCTCGCCAAGGTGGGTGCGAGCAGGCAGAGAGACTGCTTTTGAAGAGCGTGGGCGGGAACAGTGCTGTCGCGAAAGATTGAGTGGCAGGCATGCGTGACCGACAATCTTGGTCGCCAAAGATGCGCTAGTAGGCGATCTCGGGCTATACACGTTCTATGCAAGACGCTGAACTTTGTCGCAAAAGTGCCCGGGACATGGTTGGAATGATCAAGAACCGGGAGATCTCTGCAGTCGAGCTTCTCGAAGCGCACCTCGCGCAGATCGATAGGTATAACTCGAGCGTCAATGCATTTGTCACCCTTGTCCCCGAACAGGCTCTTGTGAATGCAAAGGCCGCGGACGCGAAAACGGCCTCTGGCGAACCGCTCGGAACTCTGCATGGTCTTCCGATGGCCCACAAAGACACTCACCGGACCAAGGGGATCCGTACGACCTTTGGATCTCCTCTTTTTGTCGACAACGTTCCCGCAGCGGACGATCTCATCATCGAAAGGCTCCACGGCGCCGGTGCGATCAGTATCGGCAAGACGAATACTCCTGAATTTGCTGCCGGCTCTCACACGTTCAATCGCGTGTTTGGGGCGACGCACAACCCCTACGATCTTTCGCGTTCTGCCGGTGGAAGCAGCGGTGGTGCTGCGGTGGGAGTGGCGCTTGGAATGCACCCGCTTGCCGACGGAAGTGACATGGGCGGGTCGCTGCGAAATCCTGCCTCGTTCTGTGGAGTTGTCGGAATGCGGCCTTCATTTGGTCGCGTTCCGAATTTCCCATCGAGTGTGCCCGACGAACGATTGAGCGTCCCGGGCCCGATTGCGAGATCTGTGGGTGACATCGCCCTGATGCTTGAGGCAATCGCCGGCGTGGATGCGCGCGTTGACTATTCACTGGCGCTTCCCAAGAATTACTTCGTCGATGTGACAGCCCCTTCGAGCAAGCGACTTCGTATCGCCTGGTCGCCTGATCTCGGAGGAATGTTTCCGGTTGAACGCGATGTCCTTAGCGCGCTCGAACGATGCCCGGTCATCTTTGAAGAGCTCGGATGGGAGGTCGTCGAAGACCTGCCAGATCTCTCGGGCGCAGATGAGGTCTTTCGCATTCTGCGTGCTCATCAGTTTGCAGAGGCCTTTGCACAGATTGTCCAGGATCATCCGGAATCGGTGAAAGAGGCAATTCGCTGGAATGTAGAGGTCGGCCTTTCACTTGCGCCATCACAGATCGAAAACGCGAAGCTTGAACAGAGGGCGATCTCTGTTCGGCTACATGATTTCTTTTCGAGCGTGGATCTCCTCGGGCTCACCGTCAGTCAGGTCGCGCCATTCCCGATCGATTGGGAGTACCCCTACGTCGTTGATGACCAGGAGATGGGTGACTACCTCGAATGGATGGCCTCTTGCTATTTGATCTCCACGACAGCGCTGCCAGCGATCGCGCTTCCCTTTGGTGTGACCAATGATGGCCTTCCCGTCGGACTACAGCTCGTCGGACCTCCCAATGGTGATCGAGAGCTTCTGCAGGCGAGCGCGCGGATTGAGGCGGCAACGATGTCTCATCTGACCTACGCGCCACTGCTGGATCAAATGGGTTGATCGGGTATTTGCAAGGAACCTCGAGCCGAATTCCTTTTCGTAGTTCCATTACGTAATTGTTGAGTTTCTCGATACATTCTTCACAGTCTCCTTACAGGAAAATACTTGGTTATCTCCCCACTGCGAGGGAAGATTTTCGTAGGGCGATTCATCGTTGGGGGCGATTCATCGTTGGGGGCGATGAGCGTTATGGCCCGAGTGGCGTGCGTGAGCGTGTTGCGATTGTGCATCCAAAGGAGTCATAAGAGAAAGTTGTAAGAACCTTGTCCACCAATTCGGACGGCCAGACAGTTGTTGAACATCAACATCCCCGCCAGCCTCGGAGGGTCATCTCTCGTCGCGCGCTCCTGGGGTATGCAGCAAGGGGAATTGCAGGCGTGGCTGCGCTCAGCGGCGCAGGCGTGATCGGATATACCTGGCCACGTTCGAAGTCAAAGGCCAATCAGGTCATCAAGACGGTCTTGCTTCCACAGTTTCATTCGCGTCCTGATCTTGATCCGATGAAGGCGCACATCACCAATATCGGTCCGCTTGATAGCTCGGGTCTTATCTTTCTTACGCCGAGCATTGTGCCAGCACAGCGTGGAGTGAACGAGCAACTTGCAGTTCAGAGCGGCCTTGGGCAAGAGGGATTGATGATTCTTGACCAGACTGGTGAGCTCATCTGGTTCGAGCCGCTCCCGCACTTTCCAACGAATCTCCGTGTGCAAAGTTATGCGGGTGCTCCGGTTCTCACCTATTGGCGTGGAGATATTACGGGTGGAACGGGCAAGGGCGTCGGAGTGATTCTTGACACCTCATACCGCGAGATCGCGATCATCAATGGCGACAGTGCCATTGGTGTTGACCTTCACGATTTCACTCTCACCGCCAACGGCACAGCGCTTATCACTGCCTACGCGAATCGGACTATGGATCTGCGGAACTTTGGCGGAGGGAAAAGCGACCCTGTATTTGACAGCATGGTGCAAGAGATCGATGTTGCCTCAGGACGCGTGATCTTTGAATGGCACAGTCTCGATCACATTGATCTTGCCGAGACGCATATCCCGTACCGAAAGGGCATGCCGTTTGACTATTTCCACGTCAACTCGGTCAGCCTTGACGATGAGAACAACCTTCTCGTCTCCGCGAGGAATACTTGGGCGCTCTACAAGATCAATCGCACGAGTGGCAATGTGGTCTGGCGACTCGGTGGCAAGAAGAGCGATTTCACCATGGGCCCCGGCACGAATTTTCACTGGCAACATCACGCGACTCGACTCGCGGGAACGCAGATTTCTCTGTTCGACGATGGCGCAACACCCCAGGAAGAGCCCGAGTCACGCGCACTTATCCTTGATGTGGACGAACAGAACATGGTCGTTAGCCTCGTTAAGTCCTTCACCCATCCTGCAAAACTCCTTGCTCCCTATGAGGGAAGCGCTCAGGTCCTGCCAAATGGCCACATGTTCGTCGGTTGGGGAGCGGAGCCCTATTTCAGCGAGTTCGACGCTAATGGCCAGATGGTGCTTGACGGCCGCTTTCCAACCAATGACCAGTCCTATCGCTCGTTTCGCATGCCCTGGTCGGCGGTTCCAACGACCGCACCTGATATTGCGGTGCTTGCTGACAGCGTTGGGGGCAGCACGGTCTATGCAAGTTGGAATGGAGCAACTGGGATCAGGCTCTGGCAGGTACTTGCTGGCCCGAGCGCGTCTCGAATGCGGCCGATTGTGGTCATTCCCAAGAGTCACTTTGAGACGGCGATCACGGTTCACACCAAAGAGACCTATGTCGCAGTAGCAGCGCTTGATGAATCTCACACTGAACTCGGACGGTCAAAGACGGTCAAGTTCGTCTGAGCGATCTCTCGTTACTGCCTGAGATCGCAGGTTTCGCCCAGGCGCAAGTTCAGACGAGCGGGAGCCTTTGAACCCTCTAGCCAGAGGGGATTTGGGTGCAACCGACACAGGCGGGAGCATTGACGAATTGTGCCGGTATCAATGGAGAATCAGTAGGTGGATTCGTTGCGAGCAGTAATGGCGGTCGAGGTCGTTGCGCGAAGTTGAAGTCGTTGACGAGATTTCCGAGCTGTGGCATATTTTCCCGCACGTCCGGGCGGGGGTCGGGCCGACCATCGGTCTTTGGATTGAGACGCGCTCCACCAAGGAAATCGTCCTCGATGAATTTCAGCATCGCGTCGCTTGAGAGAATCTGGTGATCGATGAAGTGGCTCTTCGCGTAGGGAGAGATCACGATGAACGGCACGCGCATGCCAAAGCCGTTCTTGTCAATGGTTGGAGGAGCGACATTGTCATAAAAGCCTCCCCAGTCATCCCAACCGAGGAAGATCGCCGTGGAATTCCAGTCCGGACCCTCCATCACCGCGTTGATCAGCGCAGTGACATACGCCTGACCCTGATGCACGCTCGCCGGAGGATGTTCGCTGTTCGCCCCAGATGGCGTTATCCAGCTCACTGCGGGAAGCGTTCCGTCTTTTGCGGAGCTTAAGAATGAATCAAGTGGCTTGATGTTCCCGAGCTGGTTGTCAAGATGTACATCAGTAAAGAGCGGGAGCGGATTCCAGATCCCCGGTGTGCTGTAGGACTGGGAGATCTTTGGGCAGACCTCGTTGGCGCCATTCGCACAGTCGGGCTGGTTGCCCTTTTGGATGTAATAGGCCCAGCTCACGTGTTGGTGATAGAGCAGCCAGGTGAGATCAGTCCATGCAAGATTGATCGATGTCTTTCCAGTCACGATCTCCTGCCCGACCGCACGATCAAAAGTCTTGAAGGGATCTGGTCCTTGGATTTCGTTGGTGCAGCTCAAAGGCGCGGTATTCGCGCAGTAGGCAGACCATCCCGAAACCATGTAGAGATGCGCCGCGATCGATGATGAATCAACTGCTTCGAACATGTGATCGGCGAGTACAAAATTCTTTGCGTAGTCCCAGTAGTTGGGAATCTGCTGCGCGTTGTGATATCCCATGACGTCAGGATTGAGTGACTTCTTCGTTAAACATGCGGGATCCAAGGGACTGTTGCAGGTGCCAAGCGAGTTATCTCGTGTATTGGCAAACCCGTTCATCTTGCCGCCATTGACATCTGCGAGCGACGCAGCGTGACTGTGTGGTCCACCCCCATTGACATCGGTCACATCGAGAAACGGCGAGGCGCAGCGCGAGCGACGCAGGTCCGGGATACACGCGGTGGGCTGTCCGTTTGTCATGGTGATTCCATCGACGCCCGGGAAGGTACCGAAGTAATTGTCAAAGGACCGGTTCTCTTGCATGATGACGACAACGTGGCGGATCTTGTGGATTCCATTGACAGCCGTGAGGCGTCTGTGGGTTGCTTTCGCCACAGTTCTTGCCTGAGCTGGCCCCGTGTAGGCGAGCAGAATCACACCCAAGAGCGCGACCGCGACCGTAAGTGAGGCCGAACGTCTCGGAGGCCGGATTTGGCCTGCGATCATCGGTTTCGGATTTTCATTGAGAGGATATCGGCAGCAGCAAAATTGCACAGAACGAGCGAATGCAAATTGTGATCGCATCCCTTCGTGGCGACGGTCAGAGACGAGAGGCGAGAGGACATTCGAGTACCTTAACCCGCGAGTGATTCTGTACAAGGCCAGGCCTGCGACACCTGGATCGTCGAGATATTGCGCATTTTCCCTTGGTTCCTGGAGTCTTTGAGCGTTGCCGAGTGTCAGACTTCAATACAGCGTGCGCTGACCAGCATCTACGCGCAGTTTGTGGGGGCGGATCGAAATTGCCTCAGCGGTTGAGGTGCACTTTCGACAGTTGCCGTTTGTGCGAGGTGTTGCCGATTCGTCGGTATCCGAACATTTTCCTGCAGTTCGTGCATCTCTCATGACGACAACGTGATGATGTTCGCGAAGTTGACGACTCGTGGCAAGTTTCTTTGACGAATATGGAACCTCCTTGTTCATCGAGAGCATGATCGTTACACTCTCGAAGGAGTGGTCATTTGAGGTATCTTCTAATGTAGTGGGGGTGTGGGGACGTGGCATTAGACGGCTACAAGATCATGGACAGCGATATGCACGTCATGGAACCTGCTGATCTTTGGCCACGCTATCTCGAGTCTGAGTTCCAATCATTCGCCCCGATCGGCAGAACCTCTGAGAACGTGCGCGATCTTGGTTTGATCTTTCCCAGCGATGAGGTCGTTGATCCAATCGGATCGCGCGGTCACCGGTCGATACTTGAGAACGGGCACAACTACGAGCGCAATCAGGAGTTGTACGCGGAACACTCGCGTCGCGGCTGGACGACCGAGTGCCAGCTTGAGGCGATGGACAACGAGGGTCTCGATGTCGCCGTTCTGTTTCCGAGTCGTGGCCTCCACGCGCTTGATCGTCCTGGACGAGATCCGCGTTTTGCTGCAGCGATCGCGCGCGCGTACAACAACTGGATGTTTGATTTTTGTGCTCTTGATACCAAGCGCCTTCTCGGAGCTGGAATGATCTCGGTGTTTGATATTGATGATGCGGTAAAAGAGAGTCGGCGGGTCGTCAACGAACTCGGATTTCGTGCAGTGTTCATCCGGGCAAATGTCGTGAACAACCACAACTGGCATGACCTCTATTACGAGCCCCTCTGGGAGGCGCTGGAAGATCTTGACATTCCCGTCGGATTTCACGAGGCGCTCTCTGGTGGCGTTCGCCGATCAGGCGAACACTTCATGCCCAATATCGGACTCCGCAGGATCTATGGCCAGCCGTTCGAGAACATGACGGCGATGGCGAGCTTTCTCTGTGCAGGGGTCCTTGAACGCCATCCAAGGCTCAAGGTTGCCTTTCTCGAGGCGAACTGTTCCTGGGCACCGTGGTTGTTGTGGCGGATGGACGAGCACTACGAGCTCGAGGGCGATGTCTTCATGCCGGAGCTCAACATGGCTCCAAGCGAATATTTCAAGCGACAGTGCTACGTCTCGGTCGAGCCCGACGAGACTCCGGTTCGACACATGATTGAGGATTTTGGCGCGGACCAGCTCGTTTTTTCGACCGATTATCCCCATGGGGACTCGCGCTATCCCAACGCTGTCTCAAGATTTCTCGAACTCCCGCTCGAGCGCGAGGCCAAGCAGAAGATCCTCTGGGACAACTGCGCAAAGTTTTACGCGGTCAAATAGCAATTTCTCGATTGGCGACAGAGCATCCGAAACCTTGAAGGAGCATCGATGAGTACACCGGTAAAGACAGAGAACGCACTTGATGTTTTTGTCGCAACGACCCGGGAGCTCTTTGCGAAAGAGCCTGATATCGAGAGGCGATGGGAGCTGCTTGCGCCAATTCTCGCAAAGTTGCTCGCCGACCCCGATGTGATCGCAGCCTCGAAGAACTGGCCCGAGTGCGTACCGCGTGATGGTCGCGCAGAGAACCTCATCTTCTATGAAGACCCTGATTTCGGCTTTGCGGTCAATGGCCTCACCAAAGATGAGGGTCGTATCGCCTGGGAGCGTGCCCAGACTCAGGTTCATCTGCATGACCATGCGCATATCTACACGCTTTATGGGGTACTCGACGGTCACGAGCGCATCGAGCGAGCGGTAAGGATCGATGACGGGTCACGACCCGATTATGCAGAGATCCATCGAACAGGAGAGAGCTATGTCAGTCCTGGGGAGATCGATCTCGTTAGGCCCTACGAGATTCATCGCGAGGTATCGGCCGGTGAACGAGCAGTTGCAATCATCATCCGATCTCAAAAGAGCGGCGGATTCATGCAGGGCAGATATGAGCCCGAGACCAACCGATACTGGGAGGGGCTTGGTCCAAGACAGACCCCATGCGAGATGCTCCCCGATCACCAAGGTCACTGACGCGACCTTCTTTTGGAGCGTGAGGGCTACAACGAAGCGATGTCGATGACGAATCGATAGCGGACATCGCTTCCCAGCATTCGTTGATAGGCAGTGTCGATCTGATCGCCACGGATCACCTCGATCTCGGCACCGAATCCGTGTTCGGCGCAGAAGTCCAACATCTCCTGGGTCTCCTGGATTCCTCCGATGAGTGAACCACTGAGACTCCTGCGACTGTCAACAAGCGAGAAGGCCTGCACAGCCATGGGCTCTGGCGGTGCGCCGACGCTGACGAGCACTCCGTCGAGACGAAGCAGAGCGAGATAGGAGTTGATGTTGATAGGTGCGGACACGGTGTTGATGATCAGATCAAAGTGTCTCCCGAGTAAATCAAAGGTGCTCGCGTCGGCTGTCGCGTAGTAGTGGTCGGCTCCGAGCGCGACTGCATCGTCTCGCTTTGCAAGCGACTGAGACAAGACGGTGACCTCAGCGCCCATGGCGTGCGCGATCTTGACACCCATATGGCCAAGTCCACCGAGGCCGACGATTGCAACCTGGCTTCCCGGTCCTGCTCTCCAATGATGTAACGGTGAATAGAGCGTGATCCCAGCACACAAAAGCGGCGCTGCAACGTCGAGCGTGATGCCCTCGGGTATTGCGAGGACGAAATCCTCGTCGACGACGATGTGGGTGGAATAGCCACCCTCGGTCGGTCGGCCATCCTTGCCGATCGCGTTGTAGGTCCCGATGAAGCCGTTGAGGCAATACTGCTCTTGTCCCGCGAGACAGTTCTCGCATTCGCGACAGGAATCGACCATGCATCCGACACCGACGCGGTCACCTACGGAATGACGCGAGACGGCGTCGCCGACCTCTTCGATGATGCCCGCGATCTCGTGTCCCGGAGTGAGTGGAAAGATGGCATCGCCCCATTCGCCCCACGCGGTATGAAGATCGCTGTGACAGATTCCCGCAAAGGCGATTTTGATCAGGATATCTTTCGGACCAAGATCGCGTCGTTCAATCGTTGTCTTTTGAAAGGGAGCTTTCGGACTCTTCGTCGCATAAGCGGTCACGGTACGCATTCGCTTGCACCTCCCGAGGTCAGAAAAGGCACGATTACCCTAGTTGTCCGTTGATCCTAACGGGAATGATGGAGATTGAAAGACGCTGTATTCGCGCGGGCGGACATTTTGTGCTGAGCGCGTGTTATCGGTCTTCATCGAATGGGTCTCGAGAGAGGTTGACATCTCGCAGACTCGACGAGAGGTGATGTCTGCTATTTGGGGATGACAACCGTGTGTTTGAAGCTGTTCCATCTCGCGATGACCTCCCCGCGTGGCGCTCGACAGGTAGCGACAAAGATCTCACTGAATGATGGTGCTGAGTGAGAGACCGCGAAGGCTGCGCCCATCGAGAGTATGAGGTGATGGTTGGCGCAGTAGGGCTTCGCATTATCGTAGGTCGCGAGGATATTCATGCGATGCCCCATACATCCCGCTGCGTGACCTCTTTTGCACGCGAGATTGTAACCGTGCGGCCCATCCTCGTACATCCAGAAGTACTCGGTGCCGAGCGCATTGTAGGTCTGACGCCCCCAGTTCGATCCCCACCCGACCACGTTTTCGCCTCCGATGCGAACTGATGGCGAGGCCGAAAGCACCGGGTCAGATCCTGATGCGACTCCACGCGCTGCAACGGTGTTGAGGTCGCTGACGAGCTCTTCTACCGGGGCAAGGCCTCTCGCTGTTCGGTCGATATTTGCTGCGATGAACAGTTGAACCACCGGAGATTGGAGTTCGATATTGGCAAGGTCAAATTGAACCGGGACATGCTCGACGTCGAGCGCATGCTGGAGGGCATTTGCGACCTGGGTGAAACACGGATCCGAGACGTCATAGCCGTCCGGGTAACAGATGTTCATGAAATTCGGAATTGGTGAAATGTCGCGCGGGGCCTGTCTCACGTGGATTGAACGTTGAGCACGTTGGACCGATGCTGCTCCCGAGGAGACGGCCACGCCCGAGATGATCGTCGCAAAGAACAGCGCCAGACGAATGATGCGGGCGTAATCACCGGTTCGAGCTGGCGGTGGGCGCACGGCGACAATCTAGGGGTTATCACGACCTGGAGACAAACTCTGTCAAAGAGGCCGGATACGCGCGGTGATTTTGGCAGGTCTCTGGCCGGAAACCCCTCTCTGGATCGGTCGAAAGGAGCGCCGATGCGCCATGAAGGTGAACCGACTCCGGAGGCCTGCGAAGAGGAGCAAAAGTCCGCCAGGGACCATGAGCGCAATACCAGGGCCGGGCACCAACGCCTTATCCCCCGAGCGAACGGAGGCAGCGACATCACCCGACGGGTCTTCGGTGCATGGAGCCTCCGCCATAGGAATTGGAGGTGTCAAAGATATTGATCCCGCAGTCAAGTGTGCCAGGAACAACCTCCCGGATCTGATCGCGTCCAAAGCGCTGGCCGAAATTGTTTCCCCCGATTCCGGTCACCGATGTGGCAGGTCCGCCGAGCGTGCGTCATTCCATCATCTCTCCAGCGATCAAGCGCAAGCGCAGCTGTTGTTGTATTCCGATGCCCTATTGCCTGCGTCTTCGTCTGACAATATCGATGACGTCTTCAGGAACAAGACGCCCAATCGGCCCGGAGGAATACACCGAAAGCTCGATCGTTCCATCAGGTCGCAGGAGAAAGTTTGACGACTCGAGCGAGCGGTGTGCGTCGTTGGTGTAGCCCTTGAGCAGTTGACTGATATCTTCAACATCAACGCCGTAGCCGACCGGAAATTCAATCCCGTTGCTTGTGACCATCTCGTTCGCATGTGATTCATCGTCAGTCGAGAAGGCGACGATACCAATATCTTCGCTGGCAAATTGCGGAAGCGCCTGCTGGAAAAGTGATAGTTGGGCGTTGCACCTTGTGCACCATGAACCGCGAAAGGCGAGCACCACGCCATAGGCACCGTCGAGTTCATCGGGGAGCGAGAGCCGATTACCGCCGACGCGTTGCAACTCCATCGATGGGAATCGTGTCCCGTTTGCGAGTCCTGCCATCGTCACCCGATTCTCGTTTCGACCGGCCTCACCGGCTCCTTTGGCGCAAGCCGTCTTCACCGTTTGCATCTTGGTCCAAGGGAGTGGCTCACGCCAGCCAATTCCGAGATCTGATCTCTGGCGGCTCTCCGAGGTTCGACATATTCACAGATGGGCAGTTACGTTGGTCGTGAGGTCTCTCTCGGCCTCAATAGTGAATCACACAGCCAGGACCGATTGGGGAGGTTTTGATGAGCAAGGGTGTTTCAGATCCGTTCCATCGCGAGCTTTCGCATACGCGACATGAACAGATAATCGAAGAAACCTCGCAGACTCCAGGGATGACGCGGTTCGAAGCGATCTCGGGAGCACACTCTTCGTCGTTGCAGCTCTGGATGGGAGAGAATCACGTTGAAGCCGGGGTCCGATCGGGGAATCACCATCACGGAGCATCGGAGACGGGGATCTATGTCGTTACCGGTAATCCGGTTTTCGTATTTCGGTCCGATGGCCACGAGCATCGCATCGAAACCGGGCCGGGAGACTATGTGTATGTACCGCCATTCGTTCCTCACCGTGAAGAGAACCCGGGACCCGGAGAGGCAGTGGTCGTGCTCGCTCGATCGACCCAGGAGGCAATCGTTGTCAATCTCGATAACCTTTGAATCGGTTCTTATGGGACGATGGCGACGTCAAAGAAGTGACAAGAGTTGTACCGTTCGACCGTCGCTGATCGTACCCATCAGATTTGAGCGCTCATGTTGAGGTTTGACTTCGACTGTTTTAGCCGGTAGAGATGTGGAAAACACTCGGGGGGAACCGATGAGCAACGCGGGAAATGTCACAGGCGCGCACGACGATCATGATGAAAAGGACATCCAGCCGCTGAAATATGGATCCGATCTCGCAACGGATGTCATCAGGCGACTTGGGATCCGGTACATGGCGATCAATCCAGGAGCATCTTTTCGAGGTCTTCACGATTCGATCGTGAACTTCCGTGCCGCTGACAGTGCAGAGGGCGATCCGGAACTCATCGAATGTGTCCATGAGGAGATCGCAGTTGCTGCTGCACATGGCTATGCAAAGGCGAGCGGAAAGATCATGGCCGTCGGCATCCACAATGTGGTTGGCCTCCAGCACGCGAGCATGGCGATATTCAATGCATGGACCGATCGGGTGCCGATACTGATGATCGGCGGCGGCGGTCCGATGGATGCAGAACTTCGTCGCCCGACGGACTGGACCCATACCGCGCTCGTGCAGGGAAACCTCGTCCGTGACTTCGTGAAATGGGACGACCAGCCGTCGAGTCCTCTCGGCATGGTCGAATCGATCATCCGCGGATATCACCTCACTGCCTCAAAACCCGCGGGTCCGGTGTATATCTGTTTCGATAGCGGACTTCAAGAGAAGGAACTCCCCGAGAGCGTCGCGACAAGGTCATTCGACATGGCAGGTGCGGCTCCTGCGACCGCACCGGCTCCAGATGGCGTCGCGCTCTCGATGATTGTCGATCTTCTCAAGAGTGCCGAATTTCCCGTTCTGATGCTTGGCTCCGGTGGTGATGAGCCAGCGGCGTTCCATGCACTTCACGAACTTGCAGATCGCTGGGCGATCGCGGTTGTCGATGTCGGAAACCGCCTGAACATTGCAACGACAGATCCGATGAATCTCTCCGAGGAGACGAAGAAAGCGCTGATGCGGGCCGATGTCATCGTTGCGATCGATGTCCGCGACATCGTCGGCACGGTTTCGGAGAATGACCGCACGAACCGGACGACGGTCTCGTTTCTCTCAGCCGAGGCTCGGGTTTTTTCAATCGGAATGAGCGATTTTGTTGCGCGTGGCTTCAGCACCGATTACCAGAGCCTCTATCCCTGCGAGATGACCGTTGCCGGGGATCCCTCGACAGCGCTGATTTTGCTGAACCAGCTGCTTGGCGAAGCCCCTGGGCGTGTCGATGCACGGCGCACAGAGATTGCTGGGTGGCACGATCGGCTGCGTCTTGCATCGAGGACGATGGTCAAAGAGCAGTGGACACAGACTCCAATTGCGTGGTCGGCGCTGACTGAGGCGCTTCGCATCGTCTTGGAGGGCGAGGACTTCATGATCGCGAACGGCGACGGAAGTCGTTCATGGATACGACGCCTTCTCGATCTTCACGAGCCACGCCAGTCCATCGGTGGAAGTTCAGGTGGTGGTCTTGGTTATGGCATTGGCGCAACGATCGGAGCCTGCCTTGCGCACCGTGGCTCGGAGAAGATTGTCGTCGATGTGCAGTCCGATGGTGATTTCATGATGTCCTCTGGCGCGCTCTGGACCTTCGCTCGCTATCGGCTTCCAGCACTCATCCTGATGGTCAACAATGCGTCGTTCTATAACAGCGAAGACCATGCAATTAAACTTGCAGAGGCACGAAACCGCGACGCGAAGCGGGCCGGAATCGGTACCCAGATCACCGACCCTGATATTGATTTCGCGCAGTTGGCAGAGAGCATGGGTGTGACAGGAATCGGTCCGGTCAGTTCAAGTGACGAACTCGTCGATGCCCTTCGAAAGGCTCTTGTGATTGTCAAGGGCGGGAGACCGGTCGTTGTCGATGCAAGGACACAGGTCCGTTAATCGAGTTGTTGTTCCAGGGGCGAAGACCCCCGACAGGGTACGGTCCGATCAATCGCAGAGACACAGATGACGATCCAGGGCGTTGTGTCTCTTGGTTGGGGAGATTTGGGGATTTTGGGATGGCGAATGACACGATTGAGAGATGATGACCCTCACCGAATCTGGTGGGAGATATCTGAACCGGAGGCGGAGAGATGACTTTTATTGATTCTGATACCCACGTCGATGAATGTGACGAGACATGGTCCTACATCCCGTCAAGCCAGCGTGATCTTGCACCGCGCACGATTGAGTTCGCGACCGAGGAGATCCCACCGTTTCTCCAAACGGGTTATCACCGTCTCTGGTACATCGACGGACGCCTCGCTCCCCGTCGGTATCGTTCGGACGAACGCACCGGTACCACGTGTGAGACCAGGGAGCTGAAAGACGTCGGCGCGCGTCTTCGTGACATGGACACGCTTGGAGTTGGTACCCAGGTCATCTATCCAACGGTCTTTCTTCACGAGCCCTCGCTCCGACCCGATATCACGGTCATGTTGCACAGGAGCTACAACCGTTGGATTGCCGACCGTTGTGCCGATTCGGGGGGCCGCCTGCGTTGGGTGGCGATGATTCCCTATATAGCTCCGCAGGAGGCGCTTGAGGAGATCCGGTTTGCAAAGGAGAACGGCGCAGTTGGAATCTTCAAACTGGGCATCGAAGCTGGCGGACGCGGTGCCGGTGACCCCATTTTCTTTCCGGCCTATCGGGCCGCCGCTGAAAATGAACTTTCGCTCTGCCTGCACCAGGGAACAGCCTGGACACCAGTCAACAAGTTCCTCTCTCCATTTATCCAGGGCAGCAGCGGTGAGACTCCGGTCTATGAGGCCTTTGCCCAGCTGTTGCGTGCGAGACGCGAAGGACTCCTTCCCAAAGAGCTGCGTGTCGGATTCATCGAGGCAGGCTCG
>DATLTI010000361.1:0-1900 GCA_035533675.1 Acidimicrobiales bacterium
CTGAAATCCGAAGTGCCGGTTTACTGCGATCATGCGTCGATTTGGGATTGAGCCAGCAGGTTTTGAATCGTGGATTAACCGCGCGATTCCGTACCGAGATGGTCGCTCCGGCCGGCGAAAACGCCGGTTTTTCCCTGCAACTTGTTCAGAATCTACTCAGCAACGGTCCGGGGTCGTAGTCCTTCAATGACAATGCCCACCATGTGTTGGAGCATCACGTCGTCGGTATCGGAACGCCCACCCACCTGACACGCGCCAGTCACGAGGCCGATGACCTCTTTGGCCTGTACATCGGAGCGGATCGCCTTTGCCTGTACGGCGCGCCTCAACAATGTGTCGACGCTCTGCATCATTTTGGCGACCGATTCGGAGCACCGAGATTTGAAGTCGAATCCAGCCAGCTCGAGCCCATCGATCAGGTCGCGTTTCGCGGCAGCCTGCACGGCAAATTCGCGAAGAAAGGAAAACAGCGCCTGGCCACAGTCGTCGCGGTGCGCGTAGTCCTCGGCAGTCTCTACCAGTCTCTCGATGCGCCCGATAACGATTGCCTCGAAAAGAGCCTCTTTTGTTGGAAAGTGGCGATACAGCGTTCCCACTCCCACGCCAGCTCGTTTCGCCACGTCGTCGATCGGGACCGACACCCCCTCTTCGGCGAATATCTCCTCTGCTGCAGCAAGGATCAGCGCTCTGTTTTTTGTGGCATCCGCGCGCATCGGACGCTCATTCGTCCCAGTTGACGCGCTCACCGCGTCTGGCTCTCGGATCGATTCATTGTCCAAGTGTGCCATTGACTTTGAACGCATCCGAAAAACTCCCGAAATGATTTGACAAGCGGAACGATCGCTCCGTATAGTATCTCTTAACGGAACTGCTCCTCCGATTATACCGGAAGCTCCGAAAAACCCTGCGTAGGCCAAGAACCCACAAATCGACCAGACAATCGGTCCAGCCCGACATGGAGGTTTCAATGACTGCTTCTGACACACTGGAGACGGCCGGGCCACCACCGGCCGCGCTTGATCCGCGAAGATATTGGTCACTTGCGGTGATTGCGCTCGCCCAGATGATGATCGTTCTCGACGCCTCGGTGGTAATCGTCGCGCTCCCATCGGCACAGCGGGCATTGCACATCTCGACCGCGAACCGCCAATGGGTGGTCAGTGCATACACGCTCGCATTCGGCAGCCTGCTTCTGCTCGGAGGACGGATCGCGGACTACCTCGGCCGGCGCAGGATGTTCATCATCGGTCTTATCGGCTTCGGTTGCGCATCCGCGCTCGGAGGTCTGGCACAGAATGAGGCGATGCTCTTTGGAGCCCGGGCGCTCCAGGGAGCGTTCGCCGCCGTGATGGCTCCGGCGGCGTTGTCGCTTTTGACCGTGTCGTTCACCGAGGCTCATGAGCGCGCGCGTGCCTTCGGTGTCTATGGCGCAGTCTCAGGTGGCGGTGCGGCAATTGGTCTGGTACTTGGTGGCACCCTGACACAGTTTGCATCGTGGCGATGGACGCTGTTGATCAACGCACCGATTGCAATCATCGCAGCGTTCGCGGCGACACGCGTCATAAAAGAGAGCCGAGCTCTGTCTCGCGGTGGCTACGATTTCCCGGGCGCCATCGCTGCGACGGGAGGACTGTTTCTTCTTGTCTATGGCTTTACGATCGCTGGCTCGCATGGCTGGGGAGCACCGCTCACGCTTTTGCTTCTCGGTGGAGCAGCGGTGTTGTTCGTGAGCTTTATTCTCGTGGAGAGGTCCTCAAAACATCCGCTCCTGCCGATACGCGTTGTGCTCGATCGCAACCGCGGTGGTTCGTATCTGACCTCGTTGTTGGTCGGCTGCGCGATGTTGGGCACCTTCTTGTTCCTGACGTATTTTTACCAGCAGACGCTGCACTACTCGGCG
>DATLTI010000362.1:0-3545 GCA_035533675.1 Acidimicrobiales bacterium
CGGGTCGCTACCGCGCACCGGATGCTCTCCTTGCGTTTCTCGAGGGACTCTGATTATGCCGAGCGTTACAACGTGGTCCCTGCCTGATTACTGATCATTCGTCGAGTTCTCGGCATAATCAGGGGCTCGACATAAAACGAATTATGCCGAGATCGGCATAACTCGTTGTAGTAGTTGAGAAAGACGCTGAGCCCCGCACGCAGTTCGTTGCCGCTGTTGGCCGGGTTGAGATAGACGTGGTCGTATTTGACCGTGCGCCACAGGCGCTCGATGAACACGTTGTCGATCGCTCGACCGACTCCGTCCATCGAGATTGCGACCTCGGCGTCGAGCAACACGGTGATGAAGGGGTTGGCCGTGAACTGACCCTTGATCGGTGTTGAAGATCTCCGGTGTGCCGTAGAGGGCGACGGCCTCTTCGAGAGCGGCGACGCAGAAGTCACTGGTCATGGTGTTGGCGAGCCGCCAGGTGAGGACCTTGCGACTGTGCCAGTCCATGATGGCGACGAGGTAGAGAAAGCCTTTTTTGAAGGGCACGTAGGTGTAGGGGTCGGACCGGAGTGCCCTGCCAACATTTCTGCTGGCGGGTCTCTCCGGCCCGCCCTCCGAACCGGACGTGCGACTCTCACCGCATCCGGCTCTCCACGGAGTTATGCCATTGTGACGGCTGATCCTGACTGCGTCATCGTCCATGGTGTGGGAATGCGTGCGCCTCGGAATCGGTAGCGAACTATCGGAATCGACACAGGCCGGAACATTTCTGTTCGACCGTCTCGAATCTGCCAGTTCACCAGATACCGTCGACGCAGCGTTCCCCAATTCAGCCCCAGGTGCCGCTTGCGCAACCACCCGACCACTCTCCACCACGCGAAGTGGTCGAGGTAGCCGAAGGTTGCGCTGCAAACCCCGTGACGGAAATAGTTGCACCATCCCCGCAACACCGCGTTGAGCGAGCGCAGCGGGAGGGCGAGTGTCTTGTGTTTCTCTCGGCGAGTGAGTTCCCGCACCTTATCCATCACCGAAAGCAGAGCCTTCTTCGACGGGTAGGTGTAGACCGCCCACTTGCCTTCTTGGCCTCGTTTCCGTCGACGCTGGATGCGCCACCCAAGAAAGTCAAAGCCATCATTGATATGGCAGACCCTCGTCTTTTCTTCCGAGAGGCGTAGCCCCATCGGAGCGAGCACCGTTGCGACTTCGCCGTAGAGCGCCTGCGCGTCGTCACGCGTGCCGTGAATCATGACCACGAAGTCGTCCGCGTAACGGACGAGTCTCATGGACGGAGTTCCTTCACGACGAGACTTCGCGCGTGTCCAATATGGTCCGAGTGCTTCCCATTTCTGAGTGAAGTGCTCGTCGATTATGGACAACGCAATATTGGCCAACAACGGTGAGAGGATGCCACCTTGGGGAGTGCCGGTAATGGTTCTTCGGTCCAGTCCATCCTCGGAGAGGACGCCGGACTTTAGAAACGCCTTCACCAGAGCCAAGATCGCCTTGTCCTTGACGCGACGACGCACGCGGTCCATCAGGGCCACGTGATCAATCTCGTCAAAGCACGCCGTGATGTCCGCCTCGAACACCCACTCATAATGGCGCGAGCCGAAGTAGTGAATCTCGGCGATGGCGTCTTGGGCTAGGCGCTTCGGGCGAAAGCCGTAACTGCACGGCTTGAAGTCCGCCTCGAAGATGGGCTCCAAAACCAACTTGAGAGAGGCTTGCACCGTCCGGTCGAGCGCGGTCGGTATGCCGAGGCGACGAACTTTCCCGTTCGCCTTCGGTATTAACTTCTCGCGCACCCGCTGGGGCGTAAACCGACGAGCCTTGAGGGTCTCTCGCGACTCTGTCAGTACATCGCCAGCGTCCACGTCGAGGGAGCGAGGGATCACTCCATCGACGCCGGCCGTGCGACCTCCCTTGTTATCCCTGACTCGACTCCACGCCACAACCAGAAACGATCTGTCGTAGACGAGGTTGTAGAGGTCATCAAAACAACGATCAGGATCAGTGATCGCCCACTTGTGCAGTTTCGTCTGCATCGCCCATACCCGTAGTTCGGCCTCTTCGAGGTCGGGCCACGGTTCGCCGATATTCATCAGCGTGCTCTGGGTGTTGCGTAGTCACTGCCGTTCCGCTGGACCCCTTCGCCATGTAGTCAGCTTTCCCGACCTCGGACTACTACGGGTCCTCCGTCCCACTTTGAAGGCTTCGACCGGCAACGGGTCTTCCCACCGACCAACCGGATGTTGGCCGGCTCGGGGGCCTTCGAAGTGGTTCCCGCGTTCACTCTTGAACCGCTCGACGGGGTCGGTGCCCAACTATGCCCCTGCTGCTTCGCCACGATTACGCCGCAGGCCTTCATCGTGGCCTCTCGACGAGCGACATCTACCCGTCGAAGAGTTCTCGGTGCCAAGGCACCGATGCGCGCAGCAACCCAGCCCACATCCGTCAGGTTCGAGCTGGTGGTTCTCTCTTGAGAGGCTTTTGAATGCTGGTTCACTTCCGTTACACCTTTCCGTCTTGCTCGCCGGACCCAGACCATCTAACGGTGCTGGCCCGTCCCGGCTTTGTCGAGACTGCTTGCCATCCTTCCCCTCGTTCCAGGGGTCAGACTGTCTCCAACTTCACCGACCTGCTGCGACAAGTTGGTGGAGGGGGTCTTGCACCCCCTCTCGGTTCAAGAGCGCCTCGTGGCGCTCGATGTCCGAGCACCAGACCTGGTTCGGTCGGTCGATCAAGAGACCCCGCACGAGGTAGGGGTATTTGAAGTGCTCCTTGTTGGCGACGGTCGTCTTTCGCTGCGGCGCCAGGGATCTGATGCCCATCAGGTTCATGAGCCGCTGGACCCGTTTGCGATTGACGCTGATCCCCGATCGCGCCAAGACCTTCACCATCATGCGCGAGCCGTTCTCGGGGTGGGCCAGGTAGAGCCGGTCGATGCGTTCCATGAGGGCCAGATTCTCTTCGCTTTCGCCGGAGCTCTCGTCGTAATACGTGGAGCGCGGCACGTTGAGCAGCCGGCACTGCTCGGTGATCGAGAGGTCGCTCACCGGGTCGATCAACGCTCGTCTCTGGTCGAGTGACCAGAGATCCCCGGCCGTGTCGCTAAAAAATCGCGCTCCATCTCAAGCTTTCCGATCTTCTTGTAGAGCTCGTCGATGTCGACCACGTCGCCCTTGGGGCGACGCTTGCCCTCAAAGACGCTGGGGGCGTCTTCTAAGAGCTGCTTCTTCCAGGCCGATTCAGGTACGTCAATCCCCAGGAATAAGGAAAGTTGCTTTACTTATTGACACAAATTACCCTATACTGGAATTTGAGTAAATGTGTAAAGCAAGTGGGAGCAACATGTCGAAGACCAGTGCGCGAGGCAAAACCACATCAGGAACCATTGCGACGGCGATCGAACGCCTCTTCGAGTCACGAACCTACATCACCACTGCCGAAGTCGCAGCCAAAGCCGGAGTCACCCGGCAGGCGGCCCACTCTCACCTTGCCAAGATGGCAACCGGAGGCGAGATCGTACAAGAGGGCGCCAGTCGGTCCACCCG
>DATLTI010000363.1:0-2796 GCA_035533675.1 Acidimicrobiales bacterium
CTTGTCATCATCATCAGATCATTCCGGCCTGAGGTGATGATCTGTCCCGATCCGACCGCAGTGTTTTTCGGTGAGCACTATTTCAATCATCACGACCATCGCAGCGTCGGGTTCGCGGCTCTCGACGCAGCGTCTCCAGCAGCACGTTCTCCCTTGTATTTCCCGGATCTTGGTGAACCGACAACGATCGAAGTTGCCTATATGTCTGGAACGCTCGAACCAAATATCTCTGTTGACATCACCACGACCATCGAGGCAAAGGCAGAGGCAATCCTTTGTCATCAGAGCCAGCTCGGTGAGACGAGTGAATGGTTCCGACTTGTTGTCCGTGAACGTGCTGAACAGGCCGGTCGGCGTGCGGGGGTGCAGTTTGCCGAGGCCTTTCGACGTATTGGACTGAATAACTGAGGTTTTGATGAATCAGCGAGACGAAGACGCTCTTGACGTCTTGCATCTCGACATGGACTGTTTCTTTGCCGCTGTCGAGATGATCGACAATCCTGGACTCAATGGACGTCCGGTGATCGTTGGCGGAACCTCTGGTCGTGGAGTGGTTGCATCTGCCTCGTACGAGGCACGCGCCTTTGGAGTACACGCTGCGATGCCGACCGCGACGGCAATGCGGTGCTGCCCAGACGGCGTG
The DNA here is from genome assembly GCA_035533675.1 of Acidimicrobiales bacterium. Lineage (GTDB taxonomy): Bacteria > Actinomycetota > Acidimicrobiia > Acidimicrobiales > Bog-793 > CAIVND01. Next base: position 644 of record DATLTI010000363.1, read on the forward strand.
TTTATCTCACCGAGCCACGGGAGATATGGCGAGATGAACCGGCGACTGCTTGAGATCATCGAAGGCGTCACCCCTGAATATGAGCCGATCGCGTATGACGAGGCGTTCATCGATGTCTCGGGTGCACATCGACTTTTTGGCGAGAGTGTCGAGATCGCGAACTATCTGCGGACCAAGGTCCAGCGAGAACTTGGACTTCCCTGCTCGGTCGGTGTCGCTCGGACCAAACTCATCGCGAAGCTCGCATCAAAGGCTGCAAAGCCAACGGTGACCCTGAGCGACACTGTGCCACGGCGCCCCGTGGTGACAGATGGCATCGGTGTCTGTGTGATCCAGCGCGAAAAAGAGATTGCTTTTCTCTATTCACACCCACTTCGCGCGCTGCCCGGGATCGGTCCAAAGACGATGGCCAAGCTCCAGTCGGTCGGAATCTCAAACATCGCCGATGCTGCCGCGGTTGGGCGAGAGCGACTGTGCCAGCTACTTGGGCAACACCAGGGCACAATCGTCGTGAATTTCATCGAGGGTATTGACCTTCGCCGTGTCGAGCCCGACCGCGATATGCGCTCAATCGGTGCCGAGACAACGTTCTCTCGCGACCTTTATGATCCGAGCGAACTTGCGAGCAGGATTCGAGAGCTCTCCTCGTCGGTTGCAATGCGTTCGCGCAGGTCTGATGCGCTCGGGAGAACGGTCTCGCTAAAGATCCGCTATCGTGACCTTGAGATCAACACGCGTTCGCGCACCTTTGGTCATCCATTCCGAAGCGGTGCAGAGATTGCCGAAGTCGCAGTCGCCCTGCTCGATTCGATCGCCTGTGAACGAGGTATCCGGCTGCTCGGAGTGCACCTTTCGAATTTCGTGGGTGCTGACAGCGCTGGAGGAAAACAGCTCGCGCTGTTTGGTCAAGAGAGCGAAACTGAAGACGACCTTCAGGCGAAACAGCGCGGCGATCTCGACGAGATGTCCGATGAGATCCGCCGCAGGTTTGGCGAAAATGCGCTCGATTCGCTCTCAGTGCTTGGTCGCAGAGTGATCCGTGATCAAAAGAACGAAGGGGATTTTTCATCCTGAGCGCCCGTCTCTCTATGGCCGCGACCGATTTTTCAATGCACGGCGCTAGGTTTAAGGGCCAAGAGGCACCGTGCCGTTGTTTCACCGGGCGAATAGCGCGAAGATGAGACAGCTGTTCGGGGTGTTCGGGAGGGACGGCCCAGCTCCTCGGAGAGATTTACCACCTCCTATGCAGTGGGCGAGTACGAGGCAAGAGAGGCGAGAGGGTGCCGCTTTCAGAGGAAGAACAGCGCATTCTCCACGAGATGGAGAAGAAGCTCTTTGAGCACGACCGCGGCTTTATCGGTCGCGATCGGGGGCCGCGTTCGTTCGTCTCACGTTCGCTGCGTGCTTCGGTAGCATTGTTCGTCGCCGGATTCGCGATTGTTGTCATCTCGTTTCGATCCTCGTTGCTTCTTGCAACCTTCGGGTTTCTCGTCATGTTGGTCTCGGCTGTGATGTTTGAGCGCAGCATTCGCCATTCGCATGGGCTCGACGGTGCAAATGAGCATCACGCGCTCGGTGATGACATCGCCTCGCTTGCGCAAAAACTCCGCTCGAGATTCTTTCAACAGCACTGATTCGTGTCCCTGACTTCCGCCGCTCCTGAGGCTCATCTTCACCGATCGAACCTGGGGGCATTCGTTCTGTTCCTTGCCGTGCTTGGTAGACCAAGGCTCTGGCTGACTGCTCTTGTCACCGCGAGGGGACTTGTCAGGTCGCATTGGTGGAGGACCAAACCATTCCTCCCGCTGCCAGACCCGCGCTGGATCGGGTTTCGTCTCGAGACCGCCTATGGATCTGCGGGTACTGCGCCCAACGTCGAAGACGTCGTCGGGTACCTCGAATGGTGCCAGATGATGCGGAAAATCGCGTGAAAATGTCACGAAGGTCGGAAGATCTCGCACTAACCTCACATTCGATGAGTGCTGTCTCCGATCCCATATGTAATCGGGCCTGACATGATCGGGCGTGCTCTCGTGCTGAACGCATCGTATGAGCCGCTGTGTGTTGTTTCGTCTCGACGGGCATTGATCTTGTTCATCGATGACAAGGCCGAGGTTCTCCATTCAACCGGGTTCGAGTTTCACTCAGAACGC
>DATLTI010000364.1:0-5569 GCA_035533675.1 Acidimicrobiales bacterium
CGGCGAGGTAGACCATCTCATCGTTGGGGTTGAACCGCGGCTGCTCGAGACCGCCGCCGAGGCCGTCGATCTTTGCGACAACGGTGTCAGTCAGTGCATCGATCGCGAGGAGGAAGCCATCGTTGCGGTTCGCGATGTACACCTTCTGGTGAACTGGATCGAAGTCGACGAGGTCAGAGTGTCCGCGACCGCCAGTGTCGATTCGGGTGATGACTGTGTGCCGCTCGGGTGACTCGGGGCGGATGTCGATCACCGCGACCGCGCTCGGCAGAATCCCGACGAACAGTTTTCCGACCTTGTGAGCTACACAGATCCCGTAGATGGTTCCCCGGATCTTGATCGTCTCGAGGTAGATGGCCGCTCCCGACGAAAGGTCGAACACGTCGATCCCACCGCTCCAGTTGTCACCGAGGTAGAGGAGTCTCGTTCGTTGGTCGATCTCGAGTGTGTCGGTGAACTTCATGCCGACGACGTCGTCTGGCAGCGCAAGCGATGTGGTACGTACGGCGTCCATCAATCTCCCCCTAGTCAGCCGATCTTTCGGCGTTCATCTTGCTTGGTCAAAGAACCCGATCGATGCCACCCGGAGTCCGCTTCGTCCATAGTTTCCACGAGAAACGTTCATCTGCCAAGGACATTTTTGTTGAAATGCGCCAATGGGTCTGACCGCGCGCGACAGATCCTAAGGCATCTGTCTCGCGGGTGCACACCCGCGCTGAGTCGATTCGAGTGATAGCTCGCCGGGAACACAGGCCCGTCTCGATCGTCGTTTTGGCGTGGCCGGCGATATTGTGGAAGGGCCTTTGGCTACAAGGCGCTGACAGAGTCACCACGGACGGGCCGCGAATGCTGATGCGCGACGGACACCTCTTGACCTTGCCCCCGCGTTCGCGAGCAGAGCCGCGAGCGAGGTCTGGTCCGATCAGGACTCGAGCCGGATGGCCTCCGCGGGGCAGCGGAGGACGGCGAGGCGGGCGCGTTCGAAGGCCTCAGTAGGAACCACCTCGACGAGCACGCGGGCGATGCCGTCCGAGCCAACCTCGAACAGATCGGGTGCGACCTCTTCGCAGACTGCGTGACCGGCACAGAGCACCCCGTCGACCACGAGTCTCATCGGGCTCCCCGCTCATTCGAGCCGGTCAGCAAGAGCCGGTAGTCGATTGAAAGGTGGCCAAGGATCGTTCAGCTCCGCGGTGAAAGGTCGAGGTCCGAGGGAGCGCTCTCGGGCACCTTCCAGACGAGGTAGCCGTGGTCGAACTCTTCGTGACTCTTGTTGACCGCGATCGTGAGTCCCTCCCATACCTCGTCGAAGTGGTCCCAGTCCTCGGAGTCGATGACCGTGCGAACCTTCGCGAGGTCGTCTGTGATGAAGAGTTCGATCGCGTCGTCGTACTGGGGACGCGTGAGAACGGCGAGGCGCAGGGTCTTGGTCAGCTCACCGAGCTGGTGGCGGGCGACCCGACGATTGCGCGCCCTGCCGGCCTGGTAGCAGCGGGTAGCTCGGTCCGAGATCTCCAGCATGAAATGGGCCAGCCCGCCGTGTAGGTTGGCGAGTTCATCGAGGCTCAGCTCGGCACGTCCGTTGCTGGCGACGTGCGAGTGGTCAGCGGTTTCCGTCATTCTTCCCCCAAAGTGATGTCCCATTTGAACGTCTCGTTTGAAGAGCCACGTTAGCAAGAGTCAGGGGGATGCGGTTTTCCTGGTGGCGCTGCGCGAGTACCGCAGACGCGCCCATTCTGCACCATCGCCTTTACGCGGTGCCCATGGGGCGGGCGCTTGCCATGTAGCTCAAATGGTTCGACGGGCCGGCCGTCTCGTTGACGAGACAGGCAGATGTGAGGATCGGCGATCGCGACTACTCGCGGGCGGTTCATCAGAATGAAGTCGAACGGAAATATATATTTCGATTTGTTGCGATGTGGTGAATTCTCCCCTATGTTCTTGACCGCGGTTCAGATGAGCTGCGAGCGCCGGGGGGCGCGATGCCAAGGGGGGAATTCATGCGATTGACGAGGTTCCTGGTACCGATTGCATCAGGGTTGGCGGCGAGCGGACTGCTCCTGACCTGCGGGTCCGTGTCGGCGGCTGTCCGACCCGCTACGAAACATAAGACAACGGTCAAGCTGGACTCGGTCGGTCTGCCGAGGCCCGAGCTACGGAGTATCCAAGTTGGTTGGAATGTATCGGCGACCTCTCACGATGTCGATATCGCGCGATTCGAGAACCTCTTCCAGAAGTATGGCGTGGTCGTGAGGATACAGCAGTTCACCTCAGACACGACGGAGATCGATGCACTTATTTCCGGGCAGATCAAGATTGCGCTGAACACCGGAACCGGGGCGGTCCTCGCCTCACAGCTGACAAGTACACCTCTCGAGTCGGTCTTCGTTGGGCAGACAAACATCACCGACAACCTGTACGGAGCGAAAGGCATCACCACCGCGCAGCAGTTGATCGGTCACGCCATTGCGGTCAGTTCCTTTGCCTCTACGACCTATGGCGAGGCGCTTATCGCGCTGAAGTCGCTCCATCTCACGTCAAAACAGGTGACGATCACCGCGATCGGAGGAGACTCGGCGCGTCGTGCCGCGCTGGTCTCGGGTAGCGTGGGCGCATCGCTCAACGACCGAGCGGAGGCTCCTCAGCTTCTTGCGGCGGGAGCCAGCATCTTGTTGAACTTCACGACGGTCAAGAACGCGGACCTTCTGACTGGAGATGTCACGACCACAAAGACATTCGCGAAGCAAGATCCCAACACGGTGCTGGCCGTCGTTGCAGCGCTCACCGAGGGAAACCACACCTTCCTCAAGCACCCCAGCATCGCGATCAAGGCAGGTGTCGCGGTACAGGGTGCGACTGTGGCAGGCGAAACTCAGCAGGTGCAATATGACCTTCAGGGTTTTCGACCCGACAATGGCTACATGAAACTGCTCGACTGGCAGGAGTCCAGGATCATCTACTCAGCTACAGATCCGCAGCTTGTCAACGTCACGCCCTCGAAGGCCTACACGGATCAATTCATCAATGAGCTTTGGACCAGCGGTTTTGACAAGAGGATGGGCATACCGAAGAACTAATCAGTTGGCGTTTGTGTCACCAGCGTGGGTCTCTAGCTCACCTACGGGCACCACCGCCAGCATGTGAGTTCAAAAAGCAGATGAAGTTGGCGGGCCCCCCAGATGGGGGGCCCGCTGCGCTATACCCGGCCCTCTCTGAGGAAGTCCGCGAATCGCCGTCCGCGCTGATGCCTGGGTCATCTTGCTTGACGCGCTACGCGGATCAGTTGCTCAGAGCCAGCCGATCCGTGCCTGGGTGATCTCGCCAGCGGGCGCCGCGGCGAGTTCCCCGGCGAAGATCCGCTTCAGCGTTCGATCGATGACGTCCATGATCTCTGGGACGGACGCCCGAAGATCCTCGAAGTCACGTTCGCCGATATCGTTTGGCTCGAACTCGGCATGGACCAATAATGACTGGGGATCTGACAGGGCTCTTGTGAGGAAACCAAGCGGGTCGTTGGAAAGGTCCCCGTCGTACATTCTATGACCCGGCTCCCAGCCTTTGAATGTGAGGTGTTGGTGTGTCCGGTCAAACGAACCGTACGGACCATCGACCGTCTCGAGGAGATCGCCGCGCCAGAGTGCCCGGCCGATGTTGATCGGCCTCGCAGCGTAGATTGATCCCTCTGCAGCTCCCAGCTCGAGAAGACGGATCTCCAACCGGACACCCCGCTCGGGGCCATCCCCCTGCCCAGGGTCTGGGGCTGGATCGAGGAAAAACAGATCGCTGATTGCGACGCACAACTTCTCGAATCCGAATACGTAAAGCATTCGCCCCACCCCCACAGCTCAGTTGTGCTCATCCTACTGACCAGTGCATCAAGAGAGATGAACGAGAACTCGAGAAGAGTTCGGCGAGAGAGACACCTCGGCATCCGCTGACAACGACCGGGGAGACCGGTGGTGGACAGATCATGGAGGGGGAGTTCCATCTCGGTCATCGGTGAAGATTCTTCGCTGACATCTGTGAGGGCGTGCGCATGGCGAAGAACCCGCTTGGAGGCAAGGGCAGGTTCTTGGCGAGCCAGTCAGATCTCCAGCTCACAGAGATGATGCGGGGACGCGGAGTCTGCAGGTTCGGACTAGCGTAGGGCGAAAGAGGGGCTGACGGCGATGGTCACTGGGGTGTGTCAGACGTCTGCCGGTTCGGATCGGTGTCGATGCGCGAGGTAATCATTGGCCTTGACGTCGGTACAACCAGTACCAAAGCGGTCGCGTTTGCCTTGGGCTCGCAGAGGCGGTCGGTGGTAGTCCGTCATTATCCGTTGCTCCACCCAGGTCCGCTGCAGCACACCCAGGACCCGATGGTCATTCGCGAGGCAGCTGTCTCGGCATTGGCTGAGTCTGTTCAGTCCATCGACGGCGCGAAGGTGCTCGCCGTGTCGCTCAGTGCCGCAATGCATGGACTGATGGCACTTGATGGTGACCGGCAGCCGTTGACCCCGCTTGTCACATGGGCCGACGGTCGGGCCGGAGACGAGATAGCTGGCTTGGTGCGGAACGAAAAGACGCTCGACCTTCAAGAATCGACCGGCACAGCGCTCCATCCGATGACGCCCTTTGCCAAGCTCTTGTGGTTCGCGCGCCACGACCGGGACGTCTGGAGCAAAGCGCGCCTCTGGGTCGGACTCAAGGACTATCTGCTGCTCTGGCTCAGTGGCAGTTTCGTTACCGAGCTGTCATCCGCGTCCGGCACCGGTTTGCTCGACCTGGCGACCAGGTCATGGAGCCCTCTCGCTCTCGATCTTTGTGGGCTACAACCGAGCCTGCTTCCCGATATCCTCCCGACGACTTCGACCGTGCGACTTGCAGCGGAGGTGGCCGGTGCTGTTGGGCTCCCCGTTGGAACGCCGATTTGCGTAGGGGCTGGCGACGGTCCGCTTGCCAACCTCGGCTCAGGGGCAATTGAGCCTGGAGTTGCTGGGCTCTCGCTCGGAACGAGCGGGGCACTGCGCGTGGCCGTGGATGGCTCAAGTCCTGACCGATATGGGTCCCTGTTTTGTTATGCGCTGGCGGATCCGCTGTGGGTGGTGGGAGGTGCCACATCGAATGGCGCCAATGTCCTGCGCTGGGCGGGGCGCACCATCGGTCCCGACTCTTCGGTCCCAGCAGACTCCGAGGGAGTTGCGCTCGAACTCGCCGCAGGAGTGAACGCGGGTAGCGACGGTCTTGTGATGCTTCCCTTCCTCCTCCCCGAGCGCTCGCCTCTCTGGGATCCTCACCTTGCTGGCGCGCTTATAGGTCTGCGGCAAGACCACACCTTGGCACATCAGGTGCGAGCTGGTATGGAGGGGGTCTGCATGCAGATGCGCCTCATACTCGACCGTCTTGACTCGCGATACCCCATCCGCTGCATCCGAGCGACCGGTGGCGCGTTCCGCTCCCCGCTGTGGGCGGAGCTGATGGCAGCAGCGCTCGATCGGCCGCTGTACATCGTGAGTGAGGCCGAAGGAAGCGCACTTGGCGCCGCCGTACTGGGGCTTCTTGCAACGGGTGAAGCCTCCAGTTTTGAT
>DATLTI010000365.1:0-3623 GCA_035533675.1 Acidimicrobiales bacterium
ATCATCCATCGGAGACACTACGAAGGGCATCCCCAGCGTATCGCCGAACTCGCCGAAGCCGAGGCAAACGACACAGTTGCCCGCAAGATCTACGAGCTCCGCAAGCGCGCGGGCATCATCCAGTAGCAGCTCGCAAAGCTAGTCGGCACCACTACTTCGGTCATTTGCAGGCTTGAAGACGCGGAATACGAAGGGCACTCGCTGGCAATGCTCCGGCGCATCGGAAAGGCGCTAAACAAGCGCGTCGAGTTCCGATTCGTGAGCGCGAGCCGCAAGGCGAAGGTCGCGTAGCGCCGGATCACTATGAAAAAGAAACTGCCACGCTTCAAAAGCGATAAAGAAGCCGAGGAGTTCGTCGACAAGGCCGACCTGACCCAATACGACCTGTCCGGCATGCGACCGATCCACTTCGAGTTTCAGCCCAAGAGCGAGCGAGTCAACATGCGCCTGCCCCGGCAACTCCTCGACGCGGTGCGAACCTTGGCAGCCAAGGCGGGAGTTCCCTATCAGCGCTTCATCCGCCAGGTGCTCGAGGACGCCGTACAACTGAAACGCGCGTGATCTGAGGAAACAGAGTACGCGCGCTGGGAATACGCTCACCATGTATCGAATCGTTCACTCTGTCGAACAGCTCGCCGAAAGCAAAACCCTGATCCTAAGAGGCACTTTACCGTCACTTCGAATGGCCCTTCTTCTTCTCGACAACGCTGCCGAAGTCCTTATGCACCGCGCGACTGAGCAGTTGATCGCTGAAGGTCGATCTGTCTTGCGAACGCCATATGTTAGCGACGACCCCGAACACGAAAGATGGCGAATAAGCAGGGCCACTGCCTTTGAACGCAGACGCGACCTGCGGAAATATTTCAACGCGAAGGCATCTTTTTTGTCTGAGGTTGCGGGCGTGCTGAGTAAATCTCCTGCAGACGCCCTGATTGCAATACATAGATATAGGAATGAGGCCTATCATCGCGACCACGTTCGTCGAGAGACGATTCATCCGGTCGTCATGGTCTTGTTCGATATCGTGTGCGACCTTCTCGTCACGCTGAAGCAGTCCTCTTGGGGCTTTTCTGGCCAAGACGATTTTACCTCTTTTCAGAGGGAGTACGACCTACCGTCAGGAATGTCCTTCAGTCCCGACGATCACCTTCCCCAGCTTAGAGAAATACTCAAAAGTGGACTACCCTTGAACCTTGACCAACTCCGAGAGGGTCTTCGCGATCATCTGAACAGTAGAATTGAAGACATGTTGGAGATGATCGATTATATTGACTCGAACAATCCCGCCGGGCATTTGGCTTCACGAGAGGAGGTCCTTGAACTTCTCAAATCTGGCACTAAGTACCAGCAGGACTATGAGGAACTCGGCATCTCAAAGCAGCGATACGAAAAGTCAATCACGGACACCACGATTGAGAGCTTTCAGAAGTGGAAGGAGGGAGTCGCGTCCCTGACTCATCTGACGGACAAGCTGACGCTCCTCACGCACTTCGCCAAAATAGAAACCGACATTGAACCAATTGAATCACTCATCCAAGATGCCGTTGCGGAACTCGATGAATTGATGAACCTGCAGGTCGATGAAATGCGCATGGAGGAGCTAATGGGCCGCCAGAAGTGAAAAGGGTGGAAGCAGACTGTTCGTTGGGTGGGCAAGCCCCGCTTACCGCTGAGACTCCGAAAGAACAGGGCTGAACTGATCCAAGGCGCGGCCTTGTCGCTTTTATGAGAGGCAAACAATGGCTCGAACCGAAGTGTCGATCGATCCGTCAATGATAGAAAAATTGAGAGATTCGTTCGCTAGCGGCCTCATCGTGGACGACTCTGGCCCGCGCCCGAAACGCCTGCTTGAGGAGCAAACTATAGGGCAGATAGGAGGTCTGACGATCTCGATCTTCGCAGATGAACATCCGCCACCGCATTTCTGCGTTGAGTACCAAGGCGAGTCGGCTTCTTTTTCGATTACGGACTGTCGGAGGCTTCCAGGAAACAGGGGGCTGGAGCGATACGAGAAGAATATCCGTCGATGGTGGCGAGAGAATCGTGCAGCCTTGATTGCACGCTGGAATAACTCTCGCCCGACGGATTGCCTGGTTGGACCTGTTCGCCTCTAGTCGAAAGTCAAATTAGCACACTACCACGGCCCACGCTCCGGTCCTCCCGATCTACACTTCTGACAACGTACTCGGATCCGACCTGATATCGTCCGCGCCACGAATGACCAATGTCGTTCGAGCTGACCTGAGATTCCAGACGATCGTGACCGGCGCACCGCAACGATCGATCATCATCACCTGAGATCACGTCAGGCCTGATAACGCCGTATGCTCCCCAATTCCAAGACGTTCATCCGAAGTCTCGCTCGCAACCGCTCTGGCAAGGGTTTTGCTCAAATCGTGATTCCAGCGAGCACGAATTTCAGAGCGCGTGCTCGATAGCTAGCAGCGAGGCGTCGGTATGGAAGGCAGCGTCTATCTCAAAGCGCGGCAGGAGTGGGACGAGCGGTACGCTGATCTCGTTCTGGGCAAGCGCAACTGGCAGATAGCGGCTGGTGGTCTGCTCGTCCTGAGCATCATACTTGCGGCGGGCTTCATTTGGCTGAGCAGCCGCAGCCGATACATTCCCTACGTCGTCGAAGTCGACAAACTCGGCTACGCGCTGACCGTTCCGCAGCCGCTGAACCCGTCAGAGGTTCCGGGCATAACCGCACGGATGGAAAGCTACGAGGTGGCGGCGTTCATCCGCGACGCGCGAGAAGTCTCGAGCGATCCCCAGGTCGAGCACGAAATGCTCAACCGATTGCTTGCGCACGTGCGCGGGGCGGCCGACCGATTCCTCGACGAGTATTACCACTCGGCCAACTTCTCCCATAACCCGTTCAAGATCGCCGAGAAGCAGACCGTCTCGGTACAGATCGATTCGATCCTGAAGCTTTCACCGACCAGCTACGAGGTGCACTGGACGGAGCAGGCGCGCGACCGGAACGGAGCGACCCAAGACGCGCCCACGCACTGGGAAGCGGTTCTACAAACCGAGATCGCGCCGCCCAGTTCCGACATCGCGATCGTGAGTAACCCACTTGGCTTCTACGTGACTCAGATCAATTGGACGGAGCAGCAGAGCTAGTCGCGGCAGCAGAGCCGCAGCGAGGTGGAAACGATGAGACAGGTAATGACGGCTGGCATTTTCACGACGGCATTGATGCTGGGAGCATGCGCGGCGCAGCAGCCTCCCGCGCCACCGCCGCTCAACCTCGCCGTCGAGACGGCGCCAAAGCCTGACACACCATCATCGCCAACGGGCGCTCAGCTTTTAGCCGCGCAGCCGTCGGAGGTTCGGCAGGCGATCAAGGAGCACGCACAGGACGGCCAGTGGGCCGTCTACAAGACCCCCGGATACGTGCTCTATCCCTACGATGAAGGCCACGAGCCGGTGATCGATTGCCAGCCGCTGCGCACCACCGACATCCAACTTCAGCCAGGCGAAACAATCACCGACGTGGCGATGGGCGATACGGAGCGCTGGATGGCGACGCCAGCGGCGTCGGGTGACCCGCGCAATCCAGTGCCACATCTGGCGGTGAAGCCGCAGACGCCAGGTATCGCGACCAACCTCACGATTTA
>DATLTI010000366.1:0-5300 GCA_035533675.1 Acidimicrobiales bacterium
ACAACCAGCTTCACCTGAGATACGAGTTTCATACATCTGGAACTTAGAGTGCGGGTGTGACATTTAAGGAAAGCAGAGGCCGCAGCCAAGTCTGGTTATCGCACGTACACCTGGTTTTCACAACCAAGTACAGACGCAATGGCCTCACCGGTGACGTGCTTACTCGATGTGAGAAAATCATGCGCTCAATCTGTGAACAATGTGGTGCGGAACTTCAGGAATTCAATGGGAGAGCCAATCACGTCCATTTGCCTGTTCTTTACCCACCAACGGTGCAGATCTCAAAGCTCGTTAACTCGCTTAAGGGCAAATCCTCGCGGCTGCTTCGACAAGAATTCGCTTCGCATCTCAACCACTTCTTGTGGGGCGAGCACCTTTGGTCACCTTCGTATTTCGCTGGCTCAGTGGATGGTGCTCCACTCTCTGTGCTCAAGACCTACATCGAGAACCAGCAACGTCCCGGCTAAGTGTCAGTGCCTATCCTTCCCCGGCCGAAGGGCCGGTGGCTTCCGGCGCGTTGCTGAATGCATACGGATCTCCTCATGGGGACCCTGACGAGCAAAGCTTGATTTTGTCGAGGTAAGCGCGAGAAGAGGTCGGCATCATTCACCTGGTGCATCGAACGGAGTTGATCTCAAGCGTTAGCGTCGGGAATCGTATCGACCAACCGTCGTCACTCAGGTGTCTCGTGTTGGGTGCTCAAGATCGAATGCCTCTCGGGCAGTCTTGGCGGACTTTACATCGCTGCGAAGTTCGTGGAGCCACTCTGCAAGTTGGAAATCCATCACCTCTACGAACCGTAAGGGACCTGGTGAGGCTACCGCCTCATAATTTGTGATGGCGTCTCTCTCTGCCTCGTACAACGCGCGACGTTGGTTCTCTAGGGGGTTGACCTCTTCGTTATCTGTCATCTTGAATGTCGACTCAATAGATACCTTCGAACCAAGAGGCGCGCAATGGAGCTGATCGTATCAAGAAAATTTCAGAGAGTCGCCGCTACGGACCTGCCAGTTGCAAGACCCCGCTCTCTTGGCCCGACCTTGACCGGCTCTCGATCCAGGCACTCCTCTCGGCTCGGATATCACTGTGCTTTTGCCGGTGAGACGTGTGCTTACTCGATGTCTATCGATCTCATGAAGCTAGACCGTGAGTAGGCGGCGGTCGCTCTCAGTAAGTGTCGGCGGAGTCGAGCGGTGATGAATGAGTCCGATCATGAGGTGAGGATCTCGCACAATTCTTACAGGCAAGCTGGATCAGATTGCCTCAGAGATCGAGCTGCGATCTCGCAGATCTGGTATCTGTCGAAAGGTGCATGGGCGGTCCTAAATCCTCGCTGCCGAGCGAAGAAGAGGTCGTAGATCCAAAGGTGGCGCTTTATCATCCCCACCTTTGGAGATAGCCTTTGTCGAAGGACTCTGAGAGGGGATTCGTTTGAAAATCTTGTTCATGCTGCCTGCAGCCAAAGGTGTGTATCCGGTCGAGGCTGAAGAGAGGCGAAAGCAACTCATACAGTCCTACGTCACTGAAGCAACTCAGATAGATATCGTGTACATGCCAGCCGTGTCCGGTTTTTCTCCGTGGGGCGCACCTGAGGCGACAGATCCATTGACGAATGAACTCGCGCGAGCACATGAGCTGGCGGCGGACTGTGCAGAGCAGGCTGAGCGAGATGGATATGACGCATTCTGTCCATTCGGCCTTCTTGATATCGGAGTCGACGCGGCCCGTCGGCGAAACCTTGGGATCCCGGCAGTGGGAGCGGCGGAATCAAGCGCTATCTACTGCGGCATGCTTGGACGGCGGTTTGCAAGTTGCTCGTATCTGATGAACAGCGAGGTCGAAAGGCTCTACGAGGAACGGATGGTGCCCTGGGGATTACGGCATCTTTATGTTGCTACGACAGCCATCGGGATCACAAATTCGGAGTACCCCGATAGGCGCGACGAGGTTCTGGAACGGTTTGTGCTTTGTGCCAACGAAGCCAAGAAGAAAGGGGCAGAGATCATGGGGCTCAACGCGATGTCGATCTGCCCGACAGAGTTCTCCGCGAAAGAACTGACCGAGGCAAGTGGTATGCCAGTCATCGATGCTCTCGCGGCGCAAGTTGCGATGGCAGAGTTCTGGCATCAGATGCAGTTGGCGCCCAGTATGTTACGCATTCCTCGGTAGGTCATTCCGGTACTACTTCGGAGTACTATCGAACTGGATTTGAAGATGGTGAATTCGATCTGTTGACAGACGGGTGATGATCACCCGTCTGTCAACAGCCAGTTGATTGTGGCGGTCTCAACCGGTCAGCGTAGGCGGCCTTTAAATGACATCATTCCCGCGTTGGTTTCACTGAACTTCAGACCCCCCTGATTCCTCCTCTCGTCTTCGCCTCTTGCATGCGAGATGATTCGCACTCGAAGACAACGGCGCTCGCGTGATGCAAGCATCGATCGAGCAGCTAACCGGTGCGTGCGCCCTGTTGGGTAGGTCAAGCAAAAGTTGACTGGGTACTTTGTGCCTCTATGAAAAGGTCATTAGTCCTATGGATGGCCAAAGCTGATAGGAGGAGCTGAGGGTTGCCGCGAGGCCCTACCGGTCTGGCGTTCGAATCAGATAGGGGACGCGCGGTATTACCTTGGCAGATGCAGGAGCTGCGACGGGAGCTTCGTGCGATACCAAAACTGCGCCATAGCAATCTGTGATGCGATGGAATCAACCACCGGCATCCCACTTGCCTCGGTCAGTTCTTTCGCGGAGAACTCTATCGGGCAGATTGACATCGCGTTGAGACCCATGATCTCCGCCCCTCGCTCGCGAGCCTCTTTTGCACACAATATGAATCTCTCTCGTACCTCGTCATGACGCTTGGGGTATTCGGAGTTCGGGATTCCAATGGCAGTACTCCCGACAAAGAGATGCTCCAGGCCCATCGCGGTCATGCGTTCTCTCGCAAGGGGTTCGGTCTCGGAGTTCATCAGGTATGAACAGCTCGCAAACCGCCGGCCGAGCATTCCGCAAAAGAGAGCGCTTGATTCGGCTGCACCCACCGCGGGAATCGTAAGATTTCGTCGACGGGCCGCGTCGACTCCGATATCAAGAAGGCCAAATGGAAGAAATGCGTCGTATCCTTTCTGTTCAGCCTCCGCAGCGCAGTCCGCAGCGAATTCATGGGCCGGCTCGAGCTCGCTGGCGTCGGAGGTTCTCGCCTCAATAGCGCCCCAGGGCGAAAATCCGGAGACGCCGGGCATGTACACCACATCGATAAAAGTTGACTCGGTCTCATAGGACTTGATCAGCGCTATGCGCCGCTCTTCAGCCTCAACTGGGTACACACCCTTTGCAGCTGGAAGCATGAATTGGATCTTCAAGTGAGCCCCCCGATTTCAAGATCATATGGTTCTTTCGACAAAGCTAGCCGTGGAGCTGACGATTCAGCAAGCGAGTTGCTTTGATCAAATCTGTCCAGGATGAACGGGTGGGACCATGCGAACGGACGCCTTTTTCGGGATCCTTGGGTGATCTCTTTTCGCCCAATCAGCGTTGCTGCTGGCACAACATAGTCATCGTGACCGTGATCGATGTTCTATCGGTCACGCGAAGAGTTTGGAGCGTTTCCTCTCGGAGCCGATGAGGAGCACAGAGGTGTCGATCGAAAACAATATTGGGTAGGCGGGCAAATGATCCAAAGATGCAACGAATGAGCACACATTGTTCATTACTGGACTCGCGTTATTTCACCTTAGATCACACGTCTGGTGATAGCGGCGTGAAGATCGAGTAAAGGAACAATTGTCTCCGGAGCTCGTCTGCCGAATCCACATTCAGTTGCCGCACCGAAATTCTTAATGACTTTTTGCGCGGTTTGAATTCGCCGAAGCGCCCCCTCAATGCCGTCGTCGTAATGTATCAATCCAAGATATATCTCGGTTTCGGCTTGAACGCTGAGATTACCAAGGGGCGCGAAGTATTCGAAGTCATCGCGGTCGATCGGCACCGGCATGTGGATCCAATTAATTGTCCGGTTGATGGCGGCCGCCAGTGCATTTGCGATTTCCGTCGCGACTCTGAGGTCTTGAGGTTCGAGAAAATGCTTGTGCTGGAAGTCTCCATAACAAAGGTGAAATCCGACCTCGACCTCGTCGGGAATCGATTCAGCTCGCGCCTTCAATCGATCGATGACGCCACGCTTGGCGTCGGGGAAATAAGCGGGGTAGTACCCCTCCCATACCCCAACGTCCTGGCACACATCCCACTGGATCGCCAGCTCTTGATTTGGTATGGCGTCGACGATCTCATTGATCTCCTGGGTGAGCCGGGTGACATGTGCCGGCTCTACTGCAGCGCGGGAGTTCTGTTCAATGAGGATTGTCATCGCTGCGATTGGCGAGGGTAGGCAGACCTGGAAGCGCAGGTGCTCGGGAATCTTCCCTGATTTTTTGAGGCTGGAAAAGACCCCATAGGAGTCAATTGCGGCATCGGAGAAACCTAAAGGAGCGAGTACCAAGTCCTTTGGATCAATGACGATTCGGGCCTGTCGCCATGGTGTGTAGCTCCCGGGCGGAGGCTCAACGAGTTCGAGGCCTGGAGTGCGCTCATAGCTCGGTGCCGTCCAGCTGTTCCACCTTGACCTTGCCCCGGTCTCCCCGTCCGAGATTCGGTGCAGATGTCGACCGATGGCCCCCGAGACGGTAAGGAACACCTCGGAACTGTTCGAGAGCGGCACGCTTCCCACGAGGTGAGCCCCAGACACGCGATGCTCGGCAGCCGCATCTCTTGGTTCCGAGGAGTTCTTGTCCATTCGTTCGACCCCGATCGTTGGTGGATTACCACGGTCAAGCTCCAAAGCCTGACGGCCTGCAGCAGTCCCCGGATAACGATTTGCAACTCGATTCGCCATGGTATCTGCTCCGACGAGCGAGAAGATTGACCGTTACCAGGCAAGTTTGAATTTCCGGGCCGATCTCCCTTGTCAAACCGGATGTTCTCTGCAAAGATTAGGGTGATGACCGTTTTCACACTGGTAGTAGTACTGAGCTAGCGCACACCGGCCACGCCGTCTGTGCGCTCGCGACCTCCCATCTGGGGGGTCGTTTTTATTTCCCGCCTAGAATGGCCATCCGTGCCAGGCAGGGGACAGACGGCACAACAAGGGAGAGTCGAGGGGAGCTATGAAACTCACCGGAGCACAGGCATTGATCAAGAGTCTCGAACGCGAGGGCGTTGAGGTCGTATTTGGTCTGCCCGGCGGTGCGATTCTCCCGGTCTATGACCCGATCATCGACTCTTCGATCCGCCACATCCTCGTCCGT
>DATLTI010000367.1:0-1555 GCA_035533675.1 Acidimicrobiales bacterium
TGCGACCGCAGCCGAACTGCGACTCTGCCTCTCCAACGTTGTTACCGAGATGGGGTTCATGCCCATTCCGATCGCGATCTCAGACGGTGGAGAGGGTCTTCTCGAAGCACTTGGTGGCGAGCCGCACTTTTCAACCGTTACCGGACCCCTTGGTAGCCCTGTCCGAGCTGAATGGAGAGTGCGAATAGATCCAGAGGGCGGAACCACAGCGATCATCGAGATGGCCCGAGCCTCTGGTCTCGCGCTTGTCGGCGATCGAGATTCCAATGATCCGATGCGTGCGAGCACGCGCGGCACGGGAGAGCTCATCAAAGCAGCGGCGGATCTTGGTGCAAAGACAATCATCGTCGGCTGTGGTGGTTCAGCGAGCACCGATGGCGGTGCAGGGGCACTCGAAGTACTCGACGGTTTCTTTCCGCGAGAAGACATCGCACTCAAGGTTGCCTGTGATGTGACGACGACCTTCCTTGATGCACCGTCAGTCTTTGGTCCACAAAAGGGAGCAACGCCGAGTCAGGTCAAAGCGCTGCATTCGCGCCTTGAGGCGCTCGCGAATCTCTATCGATCTCGCTATCGCGTAGAAGTTAATTTGGTCGCGCGTTCTGGCGCTGCGGGGGGTCTTGCCGGGGGGCTTCACGCCATCGGCGGCACGCTTTTCTCGGGTATCGATCTTGTTGCAGATGAGCTCATGCTCGATGACGTGATCAAGACATGCGAACTCGTCATTACCGGTGAGGGCAGATTCGATACGACTTCACTCGCAGGCAAGGCAGTTGGTGCGCTGCTCGATCACACAAGACACGTCACGAAACTCTTGATCATCGCTGGCGAGGCGGTGATCGCGCTCGACCAACATCTCAATCCCCACGCTACATTGGTTGATCTCGTCCAACGCTTTGGCTCTGAGCGCTCTTTTGCTGCGACGCTCGAATGTGCGGAGGTCGTTACCAGAGAGGTGCTGGAGTCGCTTTCGGAACAGACGTCCTAGAGAACGACGCTCTCTCAGGAGCGATCGACGTCAAGCCCGACTGGGAGCTGGTCGACTGGCCAGTCAAGCAATCGCACCGCTGTCATGCATGCGTAACGGTCGGTCATTCCCCCGACATAGGTCACCGCACGCATCACCGCAAGGTCACTGTTGCGTTCAATGATCTGCTCATCGTCTCCTGTTGGATGTTCGATGAAATGCTCCACGAGAGCACTAAGAAGACGCGCGACGCGTTCCCCCTGAATCAGGGAATCATCTCGGGTGTAAATGCGTTCGTAGTTAAAAGCACGCAACACGGCGAGTGCCTCAGCCATATCAGCACTCATCGAGATCCTTCCATTGCGCCGAGAGGTCTCGATGAGGTCGCGCACGAACGCGTTGAGCTGGGAATTGCGGCGCGTGCCACATCGATCGCTGACAATCGCTGGGATATCGCGCTGATCGACAATCTTCGCGGCAACTGCATCCTCGAGGTCGTGCGCGCAGTACGCACAACGATCTGCCCAGGAGAGCACCTCGCCCTCTGGCGTTGAGGGAGCTGGACGCGACCAGGAGTGGTTGCGCACT
>DATLTI010000368.1:0-6522 GCA_035533675.1 Acidimicrobiales bacterium
ACGCGTTCTGGCATTATTCGCACCGCGCGCAAGCTTTTTGACGGTACGGTTTTCCCTCGTGACTATTGATTCCGAACCGACGATCCCGGCACCCAATCGCAATTCGCATCCGCCTACGGCGTTCCAGCCGCCTCCGGGAGCTTGTGATGCGCACTGTCATATCTTTGGGCCCGCGCACAAGTTTCCATTCTCTCAAGATTCGACCTACATCCCACCCGACTCGGGTCTTGAGGAGTTCGAGAGACTCCAGGAGCGGCTCGGCCTGTCACGCGCGGTCTTTGTCCAAGCGAGCTGTCACGGTACGGACAACCGGGCGATGGTCGACGCAATCATCCGCGGAAACGGACGCTACGCCGGCGTTGCGATGATCGACGAGTCATTCACGGACCGCCAGATTGAAGAACTCCATGAGGTCGGGGTGCGCGGCACCCGATTCAATTTCGTTGCACACCTCGGCGGGGCTCCCGAGCTCCCCGTGTTCTGGCGTTTGGTGCATCGAGTCGCCAAGCTCAACTGGCACATCGTGTTGCACTTTGACGCAAAGGACCTTCCAACCTATGCACCGATGCTTGATGACATGCCGGTTCCCTATGTGATCGATCACATGGCAAGAGTCGATGCAACTCAGGGCGTTGACCAAGAGCCCTTCCAGCAGCTCCTTGAACTGATGAAGGACGAGCGCGCCTGGGTGAAGATCACCGGTGCCGAACGTCTTACTGCCAGCGGGACTCCGCCCTATGACGATGTCGTGCCGATCGCGCAGGCGCTCGTTGCTGCTGCTCCCGAGCGCGTTCTCTGGGGAACGGACTGGCCACACCCGAATGTTCGCGCGATGCCAGATGACGGCGATCTTGTCGACACTCTTGCGCTTTTTGTTCCCGAGGAAAAGCTCCGCAACCAGATTCTCGTCACGAACCCAGAGCGTATCTACGACTTCGGCTAGGACGGGCTTTCGTCTAATAGCCTCTGGGACGGTTTCGGCGCGCGTACGCGGCGGTGATGAAGTTGATACTCGCATCGAATCGACAGTGAGAGAGCGATGACAGAGGCTATTCGCGTAGAGCACATTTCAAAGACGTTCAATGGAGAGATCCGCGCACTTGACGATGTCTCTTTTGCGGTCGAGGCGGGCACGGTGTTTGGACTTCTTGGACCAAATGGTTCGGGCAAGACCACCATTGTCAGGATCCTGACAACGATCTTGCAACCAGACTCTGGTAGCACACATCTGCTTGGGTTCGACGTCATGAGCTATCCCGAGCATGTGCGCACGCTGTTTGGACTTGCGGGTCAGTACGCAGCGGTCGATGAGAACCTCACCGGCCGGGAAAACCTGATGATGGTCGGCCGCCTCAGTCATCTTGGTCGACGTAGGTCAGCGGCGCGGACCGGAGAGCTGTTGGAACAGTTTCAGCTCACGGACGCGAGAGACCGGACACTCAAGACCTACTCGGGCGGCATGCGAAGGCGCCTCGATGTCGCCGCGGCGCTCGTTGCAAGGCCAAAGGTGCTGTTTCTCGACGAGCCGACCACTGGACTTGACCCACAGAGTCGCAACGCGTTGTGGGAGGTCATTGAAGAGCTGGTCGGCGGTGGAACCACCGTGCTTTTGACGACGCAGTATCTCGAGGAGGCCGATCGCCTCGCCCAGCAGATTGCGGTGATCGACAGAGGTCACGTGATCGCCGAGGGAACGCCCCGCGAGCTGAAATCTGCGATGGGTGCGACGGTGCTCGATTTTGGTGTCAATGATCATGAGACTGCAGTCCAGGCGGCGAACGTGCTTGCGCCACTGAGTACCCATGAGCCTCATGTTGTTGCCAACAATGTTGAGCTGACCGTTGACAACGGGGCGCGGGTTGCAATTGACGCGCTGCGGATCCTTGACGAGGCAAAGATTGTGCCATCGACGTTTACAATTCGCGAGCCAAGTCTTGATGATGTCTTCCTCGCTCTCACCGGACGACAGACCGAGACGGTCTCTGAAGCTCTCGAACCATCAACCCAAAAACGAAAGAGGAGGAGACAAAGATGACGGTCGCGGCCTCGCTCGTCCCACCTCACGCATTGCGCGCGTCGCCGTTCAGGCGTCTTGGACTCCTGCTTGCCGATACCGGTGTGATCATGTGGCGCAACCTGCTCGGCTATGTCCGTATCCCCGAGGCAGCATTCTTCTCAAGCGTGCAGCCGGTGATGTTCGTCCTGCTCTTCCGCTATGTCTTTGGTGGGGCGATTCGCATTCCCGGCGTGAGCTATGTCAACTACCTCATCCCGGGGATCTTTGTCCAGACCGTCGCCTTTGGGGCCATCGGCACGAGCATTGGTCTCGCGCAAGATCTTCATACGGGATTGATCGAACGTTTTCGTGCACTCCCGATGTCGCGTTCTGCCGTGCTCGCAGGCCGCACCCTTGCCGACCTCGTGCGCAATGTGGTGGTCATGGGGATCATTACCGGCGTCGGGTTCGCCGTCGGTTTTCGACTTCATACCAATGTGCTCGCGTTCATCGCAGCGCTCGGGATCCTGCTCCTGTTTGCCTATGCGCTCTCGTGGGGATTTGCCCTGATCGGCCTCTCGGCACCGAACGCAGAGACCGCCCAGGTGATGAGCTTTCCGGTCCTCTTTCCGATGACCTTTGCCTCGACTGCATTTGTCCCGGTGAACACGATGCCCGGTTGGCTGCAGGGCTTCGTGAGGAACCAGCCGGTCAGCCTCGTCGTCAACTGCACACGTGCACTGTTGAACGGCGGTCCGACGGCGACCTATGTTGAGAAAGCGATTATCTGGAGTGTCGGGTTGTTTCTCGTGCTCAGTCCGCTTGCGGTGCGAAAGTACCGGAGAATGCGCTAACTCCAGTGCAGCGCCCGACAAAGCGTTGCTCCACCGACCGCTACTGCCTCGTCGGCGCTGAGCAGTCCGAACTCCTCGTGAAACAACGTCGCCCAGTCGCGATAGTCACAGGGCAGCCGGGAGATGTCTGATCCCCAGACGCAGCGGTCTTTTCCAAAGGCATCGATGACGCGACGGATGTCGCCCTGGAGTCTCTGGAAGGGAAAGGCCTCTTCGGTGTAACACGGCAGTGCTGAGATCTTCATGATGACGTTCTCACAATCGACAAGTGGCATCAGAGAATCGATTGTGAGACCGATGTCGTGAGCAACGGCCTCGACCGAAAGATTGCAATGATCGATGATCAGCGTGAGATCTGGATAGCGTCTTGCGATGGGAACAAGCTCGGCCGATTGGCCCGGTGCAAGCAACATCACCGGAAGACCAAGCCGCTCGGTCTCTTCCCACAGCCAGCTCGCGCTCCCGTCGGTGAGCCATCTACGCATCTCGGGCCGGTGAAAGGTCAATCGAACACCGCGCATACCAGGCGTATCGCGCCAGTGCGAGAGATCTCGCGGTTCAGCTGAACCGAGATTGACTCGGCCCATGATGCAAAAGCGTCCGGGGTAGTCCGTCACTGCTTTGACCGCCAGATCGTTGCGGTCGCCCTCCCACGATGGCGGGACGATCACCGCCCGCCCAACGCCAGCCCGGTCCATCTCCTCGATGATCTCTTGTGCGCCGTAGGGAACCTCGCGGTGTGGCTCGCCATGGACCTTCGGCCATGGGCGCGCTTGCGTGTCAGCCCCCCAGATATGAACCTGCGCGTCACAAAGCACCCGTTCCCCCTCTGTCCGTTCACAGATAGTAGTGGCGACGTCGGAGCATCTCTTAGAGAAAAGACCAGCGACACTGGGAGAACCACGGTGATGTCAAAGCGTTCGTGGCTTGGAGTGCACATCAAGAGCGATGGAGCAATCACTGCCTCTGGCGCGATTGCACTCGCGTGAGAGGCGATGATGCTTGCTTTCAATCCCTTCAACCAGAGTGCGCGACAGCTGCTCTTATCGCGGGCGATTAATAAAAATATCGGCATCGACGTGATGTGCGAGGCGAGAGGACCGTTCAGCTACCCCGATGAGATGCGATCAGTGATCGCCTCGTTGTTTGCCTCAGGTGCACTTAGCGACACCGCGATCGACCGCGAGGATCCGCTCGGATTTGTGATCCATCACGGTGGGGCTGCCTCGGTGATCGAAGCTGCCTATCGCTACGCCCGTCAAGAACCAGGCTGTCATGTGGTCCTGACCGGTACCGGGAATCTCGCGCATCTTGAACAGAACATTGCCTCGATCAACCGCGGTCCACTTCCCATAGCAGAAGTTCAGCTGCTCGAAAGGTACTTCGGTTCGTTGCAGCGTACGACGAAGGACTAGACGCGAGAGCCCCGGTCAGATCTTTCGGAAATACAGCAGTAGGGCGAGTCCGATGACGACGATTCCGGCGAGGGCCATGACCATCGCCCCTGCAGTTCGCCGCATCACGCGAAGCACCCCAAGGCCGATAATGCCGACACCGATAATGATGCCGACGATACCGGCGACTTTGTGCTTGTCGACTGCAAGTAGTGCGCCTGTGACATGAACCACATTCATCGTTCGACCTCCAAGATCGCTCAGACAGCGATGCTATTGGTTTAGTCGGCCCTTTGGAGGTTATTAGTGCAAACTCTGTCAGAGAAGGGCTTGTCCCGGACTACTCGTGCGACCAGCGGGGCACGAGCCCCCACGAGCCGTCGAGCTCATCACTGAGTGCCGTGAGATCGGGCTCTTCGGTCTCGAGCAGTGCCCAGAAGCGCTTGGAGTGGCTCAGTTCGATCAGATGGCACAGTTCATGGATAAGGACAAGCCGGACAAGTCGACGGGGCAAAAAGAGCAAATTGTAATTGAGAGAGATACGCCCATCTGCAGAACAGCTCGCCCATCGTGTCTTTTGATTACGTATCGATATTCCCGTCACGCGAAGTGATCTCGTCGCTGCGAGCTGGTGCAGCCAAGGTGACAGTTCGTCTCTTGCCCGTTCGATCAGCCATCTCCGGAGCTCGTGCTGGGTGGCGAGTTCATTGTCTTTGCCGGTGACGACGAGGCGATACGGCCCCTCTTCTTGCACTGTTGGTCGACTCGTCTGGTCGTGGTGATAGATCACCCACCGACGTTCACCAAGTGCGCGGAATTCGATCGTCTCGGGGAGGATTGGCTGATGAATACGTTCGAGATAACGCGCCCGCTCATCTGCAAGGCGGCCCGAGGCCTCTCGGATCCACTCACTCCGCTCTTCGATGATTTCGGGCACATGCTTGTACGCGAACCGCTCGGGGATCGTGACGATCAGTCCATCAGATGGTGTGATGTTCAACAGCACGCGTTTTGCCCGCCTGCTCTTTCGCACCGAATAGACAATCTTTCCGGTCTCGTCATCGAGCCACGAACCGCTCGAGCGCAGCTCGGCATTGGGATCAGGTTCCATCGCACCGAAAGCAGTTCTCGCCTCTAAACCCTGACCTGTGAGAGACCTTTGACACCACGCAAACACCCTAATGGGACGATGGGCGCGCTCTGTGCCTACCAGTTGCCTTTTTGGTTGGGGACTAAGAAGACGAGTGGCACGACGAGCACCACGACGATGATCGAGAAGATCGTAAACACGTGGGAAAGCGCAATACCCGGGTCAAGCGAACGCGAGGCGTATGCCGTTGCGATCGAGATCGAGATGATGCCGCCGATCTGGCGAAAGGTGCCACGAAGCGCAGCGGTCGAGGCAATCTCGTCAGGGTTGTGTGCGAGTGCAGCGTTATTGGTTGCCGGGGCCGAGACGCCAATACCGATCCCCATCAACAGTGATGCGAGCGCCATCCATCCATAGGCGCCAAGCACCGGGGGAGAGAGCGCGAGGAGAAACATCCCGAGTGCGGCAAAGCCAAATCCGACCATCATCGGTAGGCGATATCCCGTTCTTCTCATCACGAACGCGGTCACCCCGGCGAGGATGATCACGCCGAATCCACGCGCTGAGAGAAGGCTCCCAACCTGGACAGGAGTCAGATGGAAGCGATCTTCGCCATAGAGCGGAACGAGTGTGCCAATGCCAAGTGCACAGCCTCCATAGATGCCAGCGATGAGATTGACCGCAAGATAGGAACGCGTCTTCAGCAGCTTGATGTTGATGATCGGTACCGGGGCACGATTCGCGTGGCGAATATAAAGGATCACCGCGACCGCCGATACAGACTCTGGGATCAAGAATCGATAAGAGGTGAAATGTGTGTGTCCGATGCCAAGCTCGGTGATGCCGAACATCATCGGCAAGATCACCACCACCATCAACAGCATTCCGAGGTAGTCAGCTGGTCCGCTGTCGCGCTTTGGTGAGGTTGGAATCATCCGAACTGCAAGAACGAGTCCAATCAGCCCGAGCGGGATGTTGACCAAGAAGACACCCCGCCAGGTCCAGTACGAGATCATCGTTCCGCCGATGACCGGCCCGAGCATCGACCCGATCGGCACGATCGAGGTGAACATTCCGATCGCTCTGTCTCTGTTCTTCCCATAGGTGTCTGCGACAATGCCGGTCGCAGATGGCATGAACGCTCCGCCGCCGAGCGCCTGGATGGCGCGAAAGAAGACGAGTTCATAG
>DATLTI010000369.1:0-8753 GCA_035533675.1 Acidimicrobiales bacterium
GGTGGAACGACCTACTTCAACGTCACGCTTCGTGATGCTTGGGTCTGGGACATGTACCGTCCTGCCCGATTTGTGCCATCGGTCAATGTCGTGACGTTCAAAGATGTCAATGTCGAAGCCCTTCCCGAGGATGTCAACGGGCTGGGAGGAGTGAATATCTGAAGGATTGTCTTCCTTGGTCGAAGGGCGTCATTGCACCGTCAAGGGATTCATCGGGGGTTTTCGTTACGACGCTCGTTTTAAATGAGTAGCGACATATTTCGCGTGTCCTCAAAAGAAGACGAAGTTGGATGGCATAATTAGCTGGTGTATTGCTAGCCATCATTGGCCTCTGGGGGATGACGATGGTCGCTTTGAGGGGCATCGCCAAGTCGGACCAGCCTATTTCTCTAACAACTGACTCGGCTGACAGTGAACAAAATTTCGAACGTCGTAGGCTGCACTTGATTTGCAGGATCGTCACGCGCCGCGTGCGTTCTTTTGGGCCCCAAGCTGGGCCCGTGCCTAGTGAAATCTTCACCAAAATGGGGTGTGGGGCGGGAAGCCCACTGCTTTAGCTGTGGGAGGTAGAGCCCCGCTCGGCTCAAAGAGCCGATACTGACACACCTGACACGTAGATTTTTGTTGTGAACTACCGGTCGACAGACAAAGCTGTGTACCCAGCGAAGTACCACCTGATTTGGTGCCCCAGATATCGCAGACGTGTGCTCGGTGCTCGTGTCGATGGTCGACTCAGGCTAGTCATCATGGAGGTTGTTCAAGATCTTGGCGACAAAGTGATCGAGATTGAAGTCATGCCCGACGATGTGCACCCTCTCATAGTGCTGGCTCCAACGGTTTGGCTCTCAAAAGCGCTACAGGTTCTGGAAGGACGATCATCGCGCCGCACCCGAGCTGAGTCTCCCCATCTTCGTCGTCTGCCATCGCTCCCGAGTCCTTCGTGGTCCGTATCGACGCTCGGTGGTGCACCACTCGAAGTCGTTCGTCGATACGTCGTGCATCAGAGACCTGTGGCTTAGGTGCGACAGATCGAGGTTCGTTACAAGTATCGACTAAGAGTGACTCTGGCGCAGGCATACCAACTCAAGGGCGTGTTCGATTCTTGTCGGTTTGTGTGGAACCGAGCGCTTGGCGATTGGACCGATGCGTGGAAGAACGAACAGCGTTCCGTTCAATATGGCGAAGCAGACAGGGCTCTGACACTGCGTCGCAAAGAGCTCGACTGGCTCCGGGGCCAGCCGTCGGTTCCCGAACAACAGGTCGTGCGCGACCTCTATAAGTCGATCGTCGCTTTTTTCGATAAGCAGAACCCGGCACGAAGGCCGACCTTCAAGAAAAAGGCCACGCACCATTCGGCACGGTGGACTAAAAACGGATTTGCCGTCAAAGACGGCAGGTTGCATGTTGCTGTTGGCGGCAGCAGGACCGCACTTCGGGTCGTGTGGAGCCGCGAGCTTGCCTCTAATCCCTCGTCGGTGACCGTCTACAAAGATCGCTGCGGGCACTACTGGGCAAGCTTCGTCTGTCGAATCGAGGTGCCTGAAGTACGCGTTCGTTCGACTGGCAGCTCAACCGGCCTCGATGTTGGGTTGACGACCTTCGCAACGGTCGAAGATGCCGAGCACGATGTGCAAAACCCTCGTTACCTACGTCACGCACAAAAGGCCCTGGCCCGTTCTCAACGCAACATGGCGAGGAAGAAGAAAGGCTCGAAGAACCGAGCCAGAGCAAAGACCCGTCTCGCCCGCCAACACGCCAAAGTGGCATCGCAGCGGTTGGACTTCCAACACAAAGCGGCCCACGGGCTTGTCGCCAACTACGACCAGGTTGGAGTCGAGGACCTCCGGGTAAAAAACATGATGGCAAGGTCCAAGCGAGTTGGCCACAGGCGTGCCAAAACCGGTCTCAGCCGTGCGATTAGCGACTCTGGTTGGAGCCAGTTCGTCCGTGTCCTCGAACACCAAGCTACAAAGACCGGTGCCGAGATCGTAAAAGTTCCCGCTGCGTACTCCACACAGCGGTGTAGCCAGTGTGGGTCAATAGCCAAGATCCGCTTGGAGTTGTCCGACCGGGTGTTTCGGTGTGGCGGCTGTGGTCTCGAGATCGATCGAGATCGTAATGCCGCAAGGAACCTCAACCCCGCTCGTGTTCGTCAAAACCCGGCTGGACTGTTGTCCGGGCAAGGTGTCGACGGCATCAAGACCAGGGTTCCCGCGAGAACCCTGGCAGCCTGAGCCTTAGAATCCCACGGCTTCAGTCGTGGGAGCAGTCAAATGCTTTCTCCTTGACAGACGAGCTATCGAGACTCCATGATCCAACTAGTCTCATTTTGAAAATTGATGTATCAACACCTACTTCGGGAGGTATCGCCGGATGGTTACGTACATAATGCTTGCCAAGTTCACCGAGCAAGGGATCAAGACGGTAAAGGAATCGAGCAAACGTCGGGCGGCCGCACGCGATATTGCGAAGTCGATGGGTGGCTCTATTCAAGAGATCTACCTGACGATGGGACCGTACGACATCGTGGCCATTGCCGAGGCGCCCGACGACGAAGCGGCTGCAAAACTCATGCTCCAAATCGGGATGCAGGGAAACCTTTCGACACAGACACTACGGGCATTCGACGAATCCGCGACTGACGCACTGCTATTGACTCTGTAGGAGTCGACAGAATGACCGTCAAGATCACTCGGCCCGGCGAGGGCGAGACTTTTCCGGCAGATCCGGTCAAGTTTCGGATCCTTGAGGACGGAGCCGAGGTTGACGGCAGGATCGGTGTCGTCGATGGTGCTTGCCAGATTTAGAAACGAAAGCACGATTCGACCAAGTGAGGACCAAAGGAGCGCAAGATGACGTATGCAATCGTGCACCATTTCAAAGGCGCCACACAGGCCCAGTTCGAAGCGGTATCGGCCAAGGTCGATCCCGCGGGCGGCGGACTTGTCCCCGGAGAGATCCTGGAGATTTCTGGGCCATCAGAAGAAGGCTGGATGATCGTAGGGTTGTTCGAATCAAAGGGAGCCTGGGAGCGATTTCGCGACGAGACGTTGGCCCCGAGTCTGCGTGAAGTCGGTGATACAGGATTTGCTGGACCTCCCGATGAGCTGTCTTTTGACGTAGTGAACACACACCACAAGTTGGCGTGACCCATCTGAGGTACAGGTGCGTGAGAGGTGGAATTGAGCGTCCATTTGCCGCTCACGAAGAGAGAGATTGTCGATGAGTCTGCACCCTTACGTTCGCGATGGTGATGAACATCGGCATTTGGTTTGGGTGCGCGGCACCACGTTGGGGACGTTGCTCGTTCACGAGCTCGGGTCGATTCTCATCGCGCGCCTGCCAGCTGCAATTGAGGGGCGACCAAATCAGGCTTGCTCGCGTATCTGGGCGGATCTCCTGAATTTGTGTGCAGTAACCACCGGCCGCAACCATCGCCAGGAAAGAGCTAGCTGATCGGATCCTCGCCCTGCGTGTCGTTGTCCGAAACGTGTCCGGTCCAGTCGCGGCCATCCCAGTAACGAAGCTGGTGGCGTCCGGAGACGTCCCTGTACCAGCCAAAAAGTGCGGGCTTGCCAAGCAGATCGGACTGGGGGCCTCCGTAGCCAGAGGGTGGGATCTTTGGTGCGTAGGTTGCGAGTGCCTCTTCAGTGCTCGACGGCGCGGGGCTCTTTGGCACGTAGATTGGCTGACCCGTCGAACTCGTCGAACCACTCGATGTGCCATGAGCTGCCTGGACACTCCCAGGTTCGGGTTTGGTCGAGACGATCGCAATCAGCTCGAGCGCGAATCCAAAGGGTGCGAAGAAAAAACAGATGAGCGCCCAAACGAACGAGGGGATACGCCATGGGGTGACACCGCGCGTCGCTCGGATCCTCTGGGAGAGGCGATAGCCAAAGATTGAGATCACCACGGCAAGCACACCGCTGAGCACCAGCGTGGTATTACTCTGCGACCCAATCGTCGTTGAGAGTGCGGATGCGATATTCATTTGCGATGCTCCAAGCTTTGAGCGGACATCACTAGCTGTGGCCTATGGCCATCCTACTCCCGTTCCCCTGTGAACTTGCCGTAAGGGGCCTGTGCTAGCGGCCTGGGCGTATTGTCAGACGACGCTCCCAACACGAGCTGTGCCAGTGACGGCGCTCATCTACCCGACCGAGAGGCACCACGACGAGATGGCCAACACCCACCGCGATCTCGTTGTTACAGCCCGGGCAGGTGTAGCTCTTGGTTGCCTGGAAGGGTTGGACGCGCGTGACCGTGGCCGAGAGTCCACTGATCGGATCGTCATCAAAGTGCGATCGGGCGGAGGGCATTGTTCCATTATGAGTGCCAATTTCCCGACGTTCGTGCATTTGGCGATACTTTCGCGTTCTTGGCACAAGAATGGACCTGACAGAGGAGCACAGCCGATCTTGACCGTCCGACACATCTTCCCCCTCGGAGCCTTCGATGAGCTCGCATTGCTTCGC
This sequence comes from Acidimicrobiales bacterium, assembly GCA_035533675.1. Lineage (GTDB taxonomy): Bacteria > Actinomycetota > Acidimicrobiia > Acidimicrobiales > Bog-793 > CAIVND01. Next base: position 4,476 of record DATLTI010000369.1, read on the forward strand.
GATCTTGCAGGGGGTGTTGAGTCGCTTGGCGTATCGGCGCTCGTGCTTGAAGAGCTCCCGGACTCCGAGCTAGATCCCGTAGTGACGCTTGCAGCGCTTGTGAAGAGTGTCCCCTCGATTGCGCTCGGGATCATGCTGTCGTCACATTCAGGCCGTGCCCCGAGTGTGCTGGCAAAACTTCTCAGCGGGCTTGATCTTGTGAGCGGGGGAAGGGCGCATCTTGTGATCGGTGATGTGCGCGAATCATCAGGTGCGGATCTTTTAATCACCGAAGAACAGGTTGACCTGATCACTAAGATGCTGACGAATGATGTCACCACCGTTGATGGTCCCACCTATCGTGTCGATCGCGCGTCGAACACGCCACGGTTCACACACTCGCAACTTGATGACGACAAGGTCGTCATCGCGTGCTCGCTCGCTCAGCTTGATTGGATAGCCAGACAGAACCAGACCATTTCACAATCGCTCATTGTTTTGCTCGGTCGAACATCGTGGGATCAAGACGAGCCAGCTGTCGCGAGGATCCTCGAGAGGTCTGTGACAAAGTTCATCGGTGCACTGGTCAACGTTGACAGTGACGTTGAGGCCTCACTGAGCTTCGTCGAATCAATCGCGAATCGCTTCCCGGCGATGTATCTCCGCTGGCCCTCGTTGCCCTCACGAGATGACCTTGCACGGTGCGCGCGAATGGTCTGAACATCGAGGACTGAAAACTCTCCGACGCTGGTTAGGGTTCGCGGTTGTTGAGGCGAAGCGTTTCGAAGTCGCTCTTGATCTTGAGCGTGTGAGGGCCGACGCGTAATTCGCCACCATTGATCTTGGTAATCGGTTCGACGCCTCGGATCGCCGAGGTAAGAAATGCTTCGCCAATTTTGTCTGGGTGGAAATCGCCGATGGGAATGTCGCGTTCCGTGGCATCTGAGTGCTCAAGCACGAGACCGCGGGTAATTCCCGCGAGACAGCCAGCGCCAAGAGGAGGAGTCACGACCTCATTATCGATGACGACAAAGACATTCGAGCCGCTTCCCTCACAGAGGTTGCCGGCGAGATTGGTAAAGATCGCCTCGTCAGCGCCACGCTCATTCGCGTAGCTCAGCGCTACCGCGTTTTCTGCATACGAGATCGTTTTGAGTCCAACGAGTGCACCGCGTTCGTTTCTTGGCCACGGAACGACCTCGACGACAGCGCTTTCATGTGACTCCGTGAGCTCAGCGGTCGCAACGACGACGCTGAGATCGCTTGGATAGCGGCCCGATCCCAACGGGCCGTGACCGCCGGTCACCGTGATCCGGATGCGCCCCTGTGCATAGGTGACATGTTCAAGGACGGAATCGATCGCATCTTTGATGCGCGAATGATCAGGGGTTGAGAGTCTCAGACCAGAGAGAGAGGCATCGAGTCGAGCGAGATGACGACCGAGCGCGAAGGGGCGTCCATTGAACAAGAGGACCGTCTCAAATGCACCGTCTCCAACGACGAGCCCATGGTCAAAGGTCGAGATCGTCGCCTCAGCCTCGTCGATGAGCGATCCATTGACATAGACAAGGGCCATGTCGTGAGCCTAGACAAACTTCGCCAAGCAATTAGCGGTGAGTGCGACCTCGGGTGATTGCATTCAGCCAAGCAGCACGTGGCCTCGGTGCAAGGATGAGCTCCTCATGGACAATCGAGACGTCCTCGGCATGAGTCACGCCGATGCAGCGCTCGTCAGTCTCAAGCACGTGGACCTTGACCGTTCCAGAGCGCACGGCATGTCCGATGACCTCAGGAAGCAACAACTCTCGCCGACCGGATTGAGTCGCGTCATAGGAATCGACTGCCTCTGCGAGATGAGTCAGCATGGTTGGGTAAAAGCCCCAGAGGTTCATTGACACCGACTCGCTGCCCTCGAGGACACGAGGAGACTTGCCAGCGCCAGAGAGGACGGGCTCAGCATCAAAGCGGCCATCCTCACGCAGCGAAACCAGGTTCTCTTCAATCGACATGAGGTGGTCGTCTGCGTCGACCTCACACAGACCACGGGTCACGGTCGCGTCGGTAAGGACGGTGCGGACCAAGTGGTAGGCGACAAGTAGATGAAGCTCGCGCGCCTCGTCAGGGGAGGAGAACCCAGTGGGACCGGTCTCGAAGTGTTCAATGAGCGCGCGCAGCGCTGGCTCGCCATAGATGTCGTCTGCATTCGCGACACCAAAGGGGCCATGGATATAGGGAGCTGCCGAGAGAACCGCCTGAGCAGTTCCAGGGACGGGACCTTGATTGACCAACACGACGGGCAGATCAGGTGGCCAGTTCTTTTCGATGTACTGGGCAATTTCCTCGCGGATGTCCTCGCGCACGATCACGATGATGCCCTCGTAGCCGCATGATTTTGCGCCAAAGGCCGTATAGTCCATGATGGCTTGGCCGTTTGGACCGACGGGAGCGAGCTGCTTCAATCCTCCGAAGCGGCGTCCGAATCCGGCGGCCAAGATCACGAGCTGCATAAGATTCAGCATACGAGTACGGTTCTCAAAACGCATTAGCCAAAAGCCCGATTCGTGTTAGGAAGATGTTAGGAAGCCAATGACAACCAGCGAAGACGCTTCAGTGAACGAGAACAATCCAGGCGATGGTAGCGAGCACGCGCACGCTGGTGATCTTGTCGTGCATGGTGTGACCGAACTCAGTGAAGAGGTCATTGAGGGCCGCCGTCAGGCATTGGTCGACATCATTGAGATGTTGCGGCCGGCTGTTCAGATGGACGGGGGAGACCTTGAGCTCGTCGAGGCTGACTACGTCAACGGTATTGTCGAGGTTGAGCTTCAAGGAGCGTGTGGATCTTGCGCAGTATCAAGTTCAACGCTGACCGGCGGCGTCGAGCGCATTTTGAAAGAGCGACTCGACTGGGTGACTGAGGTCGTTGGCGGAGTCGACGACGAGATCGATCAGCTTGAATCCGCGGCGCTTGGTCGAGGGGCGTATGTTCCGAAATATTATTGAGAGCCTTTTGCCGAACTGGCAGTTGAGGCGCACCCGCGTCTGATGCGCGGGTGAATCTTCTCAGCGAACTTTTCGCATCGCTTCGACGAGTGTCCGGTAGTTCGTCCGCTTCACGGCAATATCGTTCCAGTCGATTCCCTGTAACAGTTCAAATGTCCTGACGCGTTCCGCGAACTGAGGAGTTGCCCCGCGTAGTTCGGCACTGTCGTAGGAGACGCGACCGACGATCTCGTGTACGCCTGGCGTGAGCGCCGAGATCGCGAGCGAGATCTCCTCTGGGGTCTGTCCAAGGTGACGGATCTCGATCGTGCTGTCCGGGGTGAGTACCCCGCGTGCATCCGTGAGATCTCGAATCGGAAAGCCAACCTCTCGCCCAGGTCCCGTACCACTCAGTCGCACCGGAAGTCCGAAGTCCTCGGCGAGATCGAGATAGACGTCGAAGAACTCAGGCTTTCGCTCGACGGCATCAAAGTGAGTCACAAGATGGGTGACCTGGAATCCCCACAGCACCGCCCGTTCAATCTGTGCACGCCACTCCCTGCGCACCTCGTCAAGATCAGCGTGCTCCCAGACATCGTCTACCGTCCGCGGAAACGCGCCGTCCCCGTCTAAGAGCGATGGGGCATGGGTGATTGGTCCCCATCGATAGCGCTCGAGCTCGGAGATGATTGTCAGGTTGACCCCGACGTCCTCTCCGCGATGATCTGCAGCAGCTGCGCGCGCCCAGGGGGCGGGAACCATCAGTGAGGTCGAGGTTGCGTAGTTCTCGCGAAGCAGTGCATAGGTCGCTGCATTTGCCGACTGACAGAATCCAAGTTCATCGACCGAGACAATGAGCACCGTCTCTTGTGCCTGGTATCCGAGTCGTTCGAGCAGCGTGTTTGACATTGGGGGTCTCTTGATCAGGCTTTGTTGAGTCGTTCTTGCATCGCCTGGTCGCGTTCGCGTACCTCGTCAGCAAGTCGCCTCTGGAATTTGGCCACTTGGTCACGAAGATCGAGATCAGATATCGCGAGCATGCGGACTGCGAGCAGGCCTGCGTTTCTCGCGTTGTCGATTGCGACGGTTGCGACGGGGATGCCCCTTGGCATCTGCACGATCGAGAGCAACGAGTCGAGGCCATCGAGCGCTTTGAGAGCAACCGGGACACCGATGACGGGAAGTGTTGTGACTGCAGCGAGTACACCGGGGAGGTGTGCAGCACCACCGGCACCTGCGATGATCACGCCGATGTCACGCGAGGCTGCCTCTCTGGCATAGCCAATCGCATCGTCTGGTGTGCGATGGGCAGAGAGC
>DATLTI010000370.1:0-1064 GCA_035533675.1 Acidimicrobiales bacterium
AGCAGAGTGCGTGTGCCCTGGGCTGCAGCGACGCTAAATAATGGCGTGAGGCTCGACCTCAGATAAGAATGTGGCGCGCTGCGGCCTCTCTACACGAAGCGAACGCAAGCCGCGAACGGACCATCAGGGCGGACTTCCGACCCTTAACTGAAATGTCGGTAGGCGTCACCGCGCGAGGGCACCCTCTTCGCTGCTTCCTTCCACCTGCACGTGGTCCTGCTCATTACTGAACACCCATTATCGACAGCTTCAGGCCTCTGGTGGCTCGTTCGATAGCGAGCTCACGTGACCGCTCCGAATGGCGAAAATCACGGAGCCCTCGACATAGTCGACGTTGTCACCCACCACTGACCAGCGGATCCCAAAGCGCTCTGGACCCGTGGTCGGGACTAACAGCTGACCGGCAAGACCGGACGTACCGGGGTATTGCTTTTCGTGAGGTTTACTGAAGCTCGCCTGGAACCCGGTGTACTGCGTCCTATCCACCCAACCATCGAGACGAATCCCGAACTCACCCTGATAGCCTTCTTCGCAGACAACGTCGACCGCGAGAAGCAGGTCGCGCCCCATTGCCTTACCGGAATTCTTCACCCACATCTCAATAGAAGCTTCGCGCCTGGCACCGGTTGATACCAGTTGGGGTTCTTTGAACTCCATCGTAATGATGGTTTGTCGCCGTCGCCCAAAGAGATCTGCGATCTGGTAATGCTCCATTGGGAGAGATCGATTGCCGTGTCGTTGGTAGTACCTATGCTCAAGGAGGCTCATGTGCGGCGCGGTGAGGCTTTGGGGCACAAAGAGCGCGATTAGCCCGTTTGGGCGCCCGATGGTCCTGAATTGGATGCCGACTACGGGTGGACTCACCCACTGCGCTATTTCAGCTCGTATCTCCTCGACGATATCGCTGACCATGGGAATGTCGCGTCGCGAAATCGGCATCGTGCGCTCAGTTCCGTTGCCGGTTGCAATGCCGAAAAGGATCACGCCGCCATCGGCATTCGCGAAAGCGCAAACACCTTTGGCGATGTTCCGCCGATCATCCCCGGTCAGAGGTGTTGACAGCT
>DATLTI010000371.1:0-35321 GCA_035533675.1 Acidimicrobiales bacterium
TGCAGTGCTGGATCGCAACGGGCTTCGTCCGGCGCGCTACTGGGTAACCGAGGACGGTTTGGTCGTCCTTGCCTCGGAGGTCGGCGTGCTTCCTATCGATCCCGAGAGGATCGTTAAAAAGGGACGGCTCCAGCCTGGGCGAATGTTCCTCGTCGACACCGAAGAGGGCCGGATCATTGACGACAGCGAGATCAAGTCAGAACTCGCTGCTGAGTATCCGTATCAGGAATGGCTCGACGAATATATGCTTCAGCTTGACGAGCTTCCCGCCAAAGATCCTTTGGTTCCCCGTCATGGATCGATCGTTCACCAGCAACGGCTGTTTGGTTATACGAGCGAAGACCTCAGGGTAATCGTCGCGCCAATGGCAAAGAATTCCGCTGAACCGGTCGGTTCAATGGGATCAGACACTCCGATCGCAGTTCTCTCTGAGCGCCCACGCCTCGTTTTTGATTACTTTTCTCAGCTTTTTGCACAGGTAACAAATCCGCCGCTCGATGCAATCCGCGAGGAGCTCGTCACCTCTCTGTCGGCGACGCTTGGGCGAGAGCGCAACGCGCTAGCGCCGGAGGCTCTTTCGTGTCATCAGATCACCATGCACTTTCCGATTATCGACAACGATGATCTCGCGAAACTGCTGTATATCAACGAATTCGGTGAGACTCCGGGGTTCAAATCGTTCGCAATAGATGGACTCTACGAGGTCGCTGGAGGCGGCAAGGCTCTGGAAGCATCGTTGGAGCGAATCTGTGGCGAGGTCGTACGTGCGGTGGAAGGTGGCGCGAATATTGTCGTTCTTTCGGACAGGCATTCAACGACCGAACTGGCTCCGATACCTTCTCTCCTGATTACCTCAGCGGTTCATCATTATCTGGTGCGATCCAAACTTCGCTGCATGACAGGTCTGGTCGTCGAGACAGGTGAGGCGCGCGAGGTTCATCACATGGCTCTTCTCGTGGGCTATGGCGCAGTAGCTGTAAACCCATATCTCGCGATTGATTCTCTGCGTGAGATGGCTGCAAACGGAGATCTCGGATCGCTGACTGCTGACCAGGCAACGCACAACTACATCAAGGCTGCGGGAAAGGGGATCTTGAAGACGATGTCGAAGATGGGCATATCGACAATCTCCTCGTACACCGGGGCGCAGGTGTTTGAGGCAATCGGGCTCGATTTCGCTCTCGTCGATCGCTATTTCACGGGCACCCCAAGCAGGCTCGGGGGAGCTGACCTAGAGGTGCTTGCCATCGAAGTGGCCAAGCGTCATCATCTCGCCTATCTCGCCCGCGAGGCGGAACTTGATCATCGCGAGATTGAGGTCGGGGGCGACTATCAGTGGCGCCGGGAGGGGGAGTACCACCTCTTCAATCCAAAGACGGTGTTCAAGCTTCAGCATGCGACACGTTCAGGGAGATATGACATCTTCAAGCAGTACACAAAACTTGTCGATGACCAGTCAGAACGTCTAGCAACTCTACGAGGGCTGTTGCGCTTCGTGACCGATTCACCAGATCGCAGTTCGATCCCTATCTCCGAAGTTGAACCTGTAGAAGAGATTGTCAAGCGGTTTGCCACGGGTGCAATGTCCTACGGCTCGATTTCAGCAGAGGCACACGAGACCCTTGCAATTGCAATGAATCGCCTTGGAGGCAAATCAAACACAGGCGAGGGGGGAGAGGACCCTGAGCGGTTTGTGCCTGATGTAAATGGCGACTCTCGCCGGAGTGCCGTGAAGCAGGTGGCATCTGGTCGTTTCGGAGTGACGAGCGACTTTCTCGTGAACGCCGACGACATTCAGATCAAGATGGCCCAGGGGGCAAAGCCCGGTGAAGGTGGCCAGCTACCGGGTCAGAAGGTCTATCCGTGGATTGCAAAGACCCGTCATTCGACCCCTGGCGTCGGGTTGATTTCTCCTCCACCACACCATGACATCTATTCAATCGAAGATCTCGCCCAGTTGATTCACGATCTCAAGAATGCGAACAAAGACGCGCGTATCCACGTCAAGCTTGTTGCCGAAGTAGGCGTGGGAACGGTAGCCGCTGGTGTCGCAAAGGCGCATGCGGATGTGGTGTTGATTTCGGGAGAGGATGGCGGCACTGGAGCGGCACCGCTTACCTCGCTCAAGCATGCCGGAGCACCTTGGGAGCTCGGACTTGCCGAGACTCAACAGACGTTGATCCGCAACGGACTTCGCGACCGCATTGTCGTGCAAGTGGACGGTCAACTCAAAACCGGTCGGGATGTTGTTATTGCGGCACTGCTTGGCGCGGAGGAGTTTGGTTTTGCAACTGCACCGCTCGTTGTCTCTGGCTGTTTGATGATGCGAGTCTGCCATCTTGATACCTGTCCGGTAGGCATCGCGACCCAGAATCCCGAATTGAGAAAGCGCTTTACCGGTCAACCAGAGTTCGTTGAGAACTTTTTTACCTTTCTCGCGGAAGAGGTGCGCGAATATCTTGCGATGTTGGGGTTTCGTACCATTGAGGAGGCCGTAGGACACGTTGAATGTCTCGAAACCGATCGAGCTATTTCACATTGGAAGCTCGGTGGGCTCAATCTTGCGCCGATACTTGCGCAGGTAGAACCGGAGAGCGGGACAACAGCACTGCACTGTACTCGTGGACAAGAGCACGGACTCGAGTTCGCGCTCGACAACACCCTGATCGCACTTGCGCGTCCCGCTCTTGAACAGTCTCTACCGGTAGAGATCGATCTTGAGGTCCGAAACGTTCATCGAACTGTGGGAACGATGCTTGGTGCTGAGGTGACACGGCGTTATGGTGCTGATGGTCTGCCTGACGGAACGATCTCGATCAACCTCACTGGCTCGGGGGGACAAAGCTTTGGAGCGTTCTTGCCAAAAGGAATCGAAATTACCCTTGTTGGCGACACGAATGATTATTTCGGCAAGGGTCTTTCGGGCGGCAGAGTCATCGTTCGGCCTCCGATCGAGGCAAGATTTGCGGCCGAGGAAAACATCATTGCGGGCAATGTCATTGCCTATGGCGCGACCGCCGGCGAGCTGTTCATCTCGGGCCAGGTCGGTGAAAGGTTCTGTGTAAGAAACTCTGGAGCAACTGCGGTTGTCGAAGGTATCGGTGATCACGGATGCGAGTACATGACCGGCGGTCGAGTGGTCATTCTTGGACAGACCGGAAGAAACTTTGCTGCAGGAATGTCCGGCGGCGTCGCCTTTGTCTATGACCCAGGAATTCGGCTCGAAAAGAGGCTTAACAAGGAGATGGTGGCGCTCGAACCTCTCGAGGACGAAGATCGCGAATTCCTCGTGGAGATCATCAGCCGCCATCGTGATCTCACGGGCTCTCTACTCGCTGCACGCATCCTTGAATTTGGTGCGGAAGAGATCGAGAGATTCGCAAAGGTGGTCCCGATTGATTATCGGAGAGTGCTCGAAGCGACGAGGCACGCGCTTGAGAATGGTGAAGATGTGAACGAGGCAATCATGTCGGCTTCAAATGGCTGACCCACGCGGTTTCATGCGCATAGGTCGAACCGGTCCGACGCGCCGACCGATTAACGAGCGCATCTATGACTGGCGAGAGGTGTACAACCCCTTCCCCAAGGAGGAACTGCGTCACCAGGCAGCACGTTGCATGGATTGCGGTATTCCTTTCTGTCATGAAGGGTGTCCACTCGGGAACCTCATTCCGGAGTGGAACGATCTTGTCTGGCGCTCCAAGATGCCAGAGGCAAGCGATCGTCTTCACGCGACGAATAATTTTCCCGAATTCACTGGTCGTCTCTGTCCAGCTCCTTGTGAGGGTTCGTGTGTGCTTGGCATAAATGATGATCCTGTCCTGATCAAACAGGTCGAATACGAAATTGCCGAATGGGCGGGTGAGAGTGGTCTCGTTCCCCAGGCAGTGGCTCCGCCAACTGGGCACAGCGTTGCTGTGGTCGGCTCGGGCCCTGCGGGCCTCGCTGTCGCTCAGCAGTTGACTCGAGCCGGCCACTCGGTAGTCGTGTTTGAGCGCGGAGAGCGCATCGGCGGATTGATGCGTTTTGGCGTTCCTGAGTTCAAAATGGAGAAGTCGGTCATTGACCGGCGTGTCGCGCAGATGGAGTCCGAAGGTACGGTCTTCAAGACCTCAACTACGGTCGAATTCTCTGGACCGAACGGAGCAGTTGCACCCGATGCAACTGTGGTTTCGGTAGCGACGCTCGAAGAGGAGTTTGACGCGATCGTGCTTGCGATCGGCTCGACTCGCCCTAGGGACCTGTCTCTTCCAGGCCGAGATCTCGACGGCGTACTTTTTGCAATGGACTATCTCAAGGGGGCAAACCTTGTCTGCGAGGGGCTACTGAGCGAGCCACTGATAACCGCCCAGGGCCGCCACGTTGTCATCATCGGTGGTGGAGATACTGGAGCAGACTGCCTAGGAACTGCACATCGTCAGGGCGCAGCGTCAGTCCTTCAGCTCGAAATTTTGCCAGAACCCCCGGACAGTCGAACTGATGCGAATCCCTGGCCGACGTGGCCACTGATTCTCCGGACTTCGGCAGCTCATGAAGAGGGCGGTGAGCGCATCTATTCAGTCTCAACGCGATCGTTTTTAGATGATGGCGACGGGCGAGTCTCCGGTCTTTTAATTGAAGAGATCATGCTCGGCTCAGAGGGATTTGAATCGGTTCCTGGCACCGAGAAGACGATTCCTGCCGATCTTGTCCTCCTTGCACTTGGATTTGTTGGGCCAGAGCGGGACGGAGTCGTTCGCGCTGTTGGCTGTGAACTCAATGAACGCGACCACTTGAAGATTGATCAGGAGTACATGACGTCAAAGAACGGCGTCTTTGGCTGTGGAGACGCGGTCCGGGGCCAGAGCCTGATTGTCTGGGCAATTGCCGAAGGGCGGTCGTGTGCGGCGTCTGTCGACCGGTTCATCATGGGAAGCACCGATCTCCCCTCACCGCTTAATCCCTATACCTACGCGATCTCCTAGGCCACCCTGTGTCTGAGATCGCCGACGAACTAGAGACTGTCCGGCAGGCTCTTCAAGATGCTATCGACCGTTTAGATGACATTGCTTTTCGTGAACTGCGTGCTGCTGTTTCGCGCAAGGAGACAAAGCGACCAGATATCGAGCGGCGCCTAACCCGGGCGCGGAATGCACTGCTCCGAGCGATGCCTCTTTTGCGCGTTGACGAGATCCCTGAGGAGGATCTGGATTAGGTGCTAACTGAGATCGATCGCGTTGAGCCGATTGATGAGCTGACGGAGTCTGCCTGACCGACCGCCGCCATAGGAGAGCGCGATGCGCTCAAAATGAAGCGAATCACCTTCGGTAATCTCTACCGGACGGGGACTAATAACTCGGATCTTTGAATCATCGAGAATGTCGGCAAACTCTGCAGAAAGGTCGGCGCACTCGCGAGGGCTTGGCGCCTTCCGCAGTCGAATCACCATATCCGATCCGATAAACCGGCGCGACACATAGTTTCTATTGAATCGGATGAGTTCCTCGATGGTTTCTTCGACGGTGCTCGTTATGCGAAACAGTGAAGCGTCAACAGGAGATGCGAGATTTCGACTGAAGATCTCCGCATTGACAAAGCGCAACCAGCCCTCCCAGAAGCTATCCCCGGCGGACTCGGTGAGTACGATTGCAGCCGGCTCAGCTTTTCCTGTCTGTTGAAGAGTTAATAGTTCAAAGGTCTCGTCCATCGTTCCAAATCCACCCGGAAGAATGAGGAAACCGGTGGATTCTTTGATCAGCATGAGCTTTCTCGTAAAGAAATACTTCATCTCGACAAGCTTGTCGTCGTTCGCGATGAACTCATTTGGTTCTGTCTCAAACGGGAGTCGGATATTGATTCCCATTGCCATTCCAGGACCCGCGCCTTCGTTCCCCGCCGCCATGATTCCAGGACCCGCGCCAGTAATCACCATGACTCCAGAGCTTGCGAGTCGGCTTGCAAGCTCTTTCGTGAGTTCATAGAGCGCGTCAGACGATTTAATCCGAGCAGATCCAAAGATCGTTACCTTCGGCGCATCGCGGTAGGAGCTGAACATGCGAAATGCATCGGCCATCTCTTCGATCGCCGTCGTGGCAATCTTGAGGTCAAGACGACTGGTCTTCGTATCGGCAAATTCGAGTGAAGCCTTGATCAGATTCCGGAGGTAACGTCGATTGCTGTTCTGGGGCTGTATATCGGTGAATTCATCGAGAAGGGCATTAATCATCTCATCGACGCGACCATCACTCACGATCGACCTCGCAGCTGAGCCGCCTTGACCTCCATCTTCACGAGCAGGTCGCCAAATGAACTCGAGAACGAACTAAGTCCTTGCTCTTCAAGAAGGTCAGTGACCTCCTTGAAATCGACCCCTTCGGACCTGAGCGACTCAAGCGTCTCTTCATCCGCTGCATAGCCATCGATTATTGAGCGTCTGGGAATTCCATGGTCAATGAAGGCGTTCATGGTTGCGATTGGGAGGGTATTCACCGTCTGTGGCGCGATAAGGCCCTCAACATAAAGTAGATCCGGATAGGCAGGATTCTTTGTAGAAGTCGACGCCCATAAGGGGCGCTGTGGACGTGCACCGATCTCTGCAAGTGAACGAAATCTTGCCGAGCTGAAGCTATTTTCAAAGTAACGATAGGCAAGTCGAGCCTGGGCGAGCGCCGCCTGTCCAGCCAACTTTGAGTCTGACCTGATTCGACGATCTATCTCGGTATCGACGCGACTCACGAAGAACGACGCGACTGAAGCGACCTTTCCCGGGTCACCGCCGCGATCGACAAGTCGCTCGATTCCTCGGATGTACGCCTCGACTACCTCGGCATAGCGCCCAAGAGAGAAGATCAGGGTCACATTGATTGAATGCCCTTCGGCGATCATCTCCTCAATTGCGCTGATGCCCTCTTTCGTGGCCGGAATCTTCACCATCAGATTCGGACGCGCAATTCTCTTGTGAAGGAGCCGGGCGCTGGCGATTGTCGCTTGGGTATCGCGTGCGAGTGATGGAGCAACCTCAAGAGAGACGTAACCGTCCTCAGCATTAGAGGAGTCATAAAGCGGTCGGAGTTGCTCCAGTGCACCGAGGATGTCATAAATTACGAGTTCCCAGTACGCCTCTTCTACGGTTGAGCCGCCGAGCACCAGTTCGCGGAACTGGTCGTCGTAATCAGTCGTTGATGCGATCGCGTTCGCCATGATGGTGGGATTTGAAGTAACGCCCCGGATTCCCTTTACGATGAGGTCGTCAAGACCTCCCCGATCAACGTACGAACGTTTGAGGTCGTCGACCCATGGACTCTGACGAGTCTGTTCGTAAAGTTCGTGCAGTGCGGTCATGTACTTGCTCCGGAGCATCTCATTGGAGGCTGAAGATCAGGAGATCGGAACCGCTCTTGGGGCAGATTTGAACACTGGCGCATCGAGGCGAACCACTGCTAGACGACAGCGCACGAGTGCGCGAATGAGCCACCAGCCGGGATCGATCTCGCGGGGGTTGAGCGCCAAATTTGCTGAAGTCGGTGCCGCGTGATGGTTGTTATGCAGGCCTTCTCCTGCAACGAGAAAGGCAAGAGATTGAAGGTTGTGCGACGTATTTGGATACGGCTGCTTACCGACGACGTGACCAAAGGCGTTTACGGCGCCGTTCAGTAAAAGGTAGCTGACGGCGTGGATTGCTGAGGCAATGAGGCCCCATTCCCAGCCAAGCGAGAGGCACAAGATCCCGATACCGAGACCGAGGCCGAGAAACGCGTGGTCGAAAAGTATCCGATCCAACCGGTCCGGTTGAAGATCGCGCGCATAGCGTTCAACCGTAACTCCATCGCGAGCGACGCGCCGGTAAAGAAGTGCATTCGTGAGTTCGACCTTCCAGAGCCCGAGCAGCAGCGGTGAGTGAGGGTCTCCCTCCACATCAGTAAATGCGTGGTGCTTTCGGTGTACTGCGGCCCATTCGCGTGGTTTGATTCCCGTCGTCAGCCAGATCAGGACGCGAAACACAAGTCGTACGGGTGCGGCGATCGTGAGCGCGCGGTGTGCCGCATACCGGTGTAGGAATACTGTTGTCGAAAACATCGCAATCTGGCACACCGCAATGGCGCAGAGGACGGCGAGGATGGGCTGGGGCACCCTTGAACGTTATCAGCATGCGAAACCGCCCAAGCGGAGCCATCTGCGGAAATTCGGGCGATTCAAGCCAAGGGTGAGAGAAATTGTCCACCGCCCTGTAGCCTAAAGCTGAGAGGTTCTGGAATGGGCAGTTCGTCCCGAGGTTTCTGGGACTATCCGTAGGACACAGGAGCGTACGTGATGAAGATTCCGAAGTGGCTTAGGCCCGAGGTCAAATCACCGCGTGACGAGCTGCAAGATGTCGTAGAAGAGGCAAGACGATATTTTGTCGCAAAGACCCTGACTCCTCTTAAATCAGTGGGCAGGAGACTCCTTTACGGGCTGAGTGGAGCACTGGTTTCTGGGATTGGTGTGGTGCTATGTCTCATTGGTCTGCTGCGGGTTCTTCAAACCGAGGTCGGAAACACCTTTACAGGATCATGGACTTTTGTCCCGTATTTTCTCGTCGCTGTAGCAGGCCTCTTGATCGCTGTCATTGTCGTGCTTGTTGGATTTCGTCGCTATCGAAAGCGGGTGAGCGTGTCATGAAAATTGGAGAGTCTTTTAAAAACGACCTGGGCTCGATTCTGGTCAAAACCCTTGCTTCATCAGTACTTGGGGGTTTGTTTGGAGCGCATGAGGCGGATAGCTCATCGACCTCTGCTGCCTCCTCTGCGTGGAAAGAGATCGAAAACAAGCTGCACGGCCTCTTTGGTTCAGAGGGCGAGAAGAAGAAGGAAGAACGTCAGGGCAAGCACCTTATGAAGATCCTGGCGTTTGTCACCGCACTCGTGGTGATCTCCTATCTTCTCGGAAGGCAACAGGGACGTAGTCGCTCGACTGTCCTTGAAGTGCACAGGGCCTGACGTTTGTGAATACGTTCGCCAAGGTGCTTTTTCGCCGCCTCGTTCGTACTGGGGTGAAGCGTGGACTAATTGATGGGAGTCGATTGTGGCTCTACGTCGGAGGCATCTCCTGGGTGGCGCGGAGGCTCCTTAAGCAGAGGCGCCCCATCGTGCGAAGAGAGACACTCGAACCGGGGGAGACCCTTGTTGTTACGAATGTTGCCCCTTCACAGCACCCTAAACACAACCAAAAGAAAGCACATCAAACCGAGTGAACGTTGCAATTCCCGAAGAGGACGACGCAAGAAATATTCAGGCAGGCGAGCGAATCCTTCTCATTGATAGCAAAGACCGCCGATACCTGATTACCTTGGCGGCATCTGGAATGTTTTCTACACATGCCGGGATCGTCCATCACGATGAGATCATCGGGCAACTCGAGGGCTGCGAGGTGGTCGCCCATCAGCGAGATGAGAGCCGAAAATCGACCCGAGTGCTCCTTGTATTGCGACCAACGCTTAGCGATCTGATCCTGAAAATGCCCCGCGGTGCACAGGTCATCTATCCGAAAGATCTCGGAGCAATCCTTATGGCCGCCGATCTTTTTCCTGGTGCAAAGGTGCTCGAGGCTGGCGTGGGGAGTGGAGCTTTGTCGATGGCTGCGTTACGCGCAGGCTGCATTGTACGCGGCTATGAGATCCGCGAGGATTTTGCGAACCGGGCGTTGGCGAATGTGCGTGATTTATTTGGCGAAGGCGCAAGTTATGTTGTCGAGGTTCGCGATGTTTACGAAGGCATCGATGAACGAGGGCTTGATCGTATTCTTCTCGACCTTCCAGAACCGTGGCGGGTCCTTGACCACGCCCGCAACGCGTTGGTTCCCGGAGGGATCATCTGCGCGTATCTGCCCTCCATTAATCAGACAGCTGAGTTTCGATCCGCACTTGATCGTGGAGACTATGAGTTCGCGGAGACATTTGAAATCTTGAGAAGGACCTGGCATATCGAGGGCCGTTCGGTACGCCCTGACCACCGAATGGTTGCACATACTGGCTTCTTGACGACAGCTCGCCGCGTCCCTGGACGCACAAGAAGGCGTCGAGCTGCCGACACCGCGCTTGAGGGCGCGAGCTTTAGTTCAGACGAAGCAGTTGCAAATGCATTCGAGAGCGAAATTTAACGAAGGCTCCGGCGGACAAGATACAGCGCCGGCAGTTGGGTCTGTCAGCCCTGTTCAATAAAGATGCATTCACCGGGGCACTCTTCAGCCGCCTCGGTTACCGCGTCCTCAAGAGCATTTGGCACATCCACCATGCTCTGACTTCCACCTGGGGTGTTCAGCACCTCCGCGCCCTCTTTGACATAGGCAAGACCATCGTCTTGTAATGAGAAGACGTCGGGGCAGATCTCCTCACAGAGACCATCACCCGTACACAGATCTTGGTCAATCCAGACCTTCATGCTGCTCCTTGTAAATGTTGGGACCTCTAACGATACCGGACAGACCTTAGAGCCATGAGCATCCGGATCACTTTTTCCATGTTAAAACCTTTATTTGAAGGGTATGAGACCGTATTTTTCCCCCGAGCGGGTGTAACGTCCGCGAGGGAAGTCAACCATTGCAAAGAGGTGGTGTGAGGTTGCAAGATTCGAACAGCAACGACTCCGCAAAGCGCCTGACTGAGCTGGAAGAAGAGACAGCGTTTCTTCGCCAGCGCCTTGCAGAGGCTCCCCAACGCGTTCGAGTACTTGAGGAGAGGCTCCTTGAGGTAAAGGGCCACCTTTCTCAAGCGACTGTCCAGAACGAAAAACTCAGCTTCATGCTTGGCCAAGCCAAGGAGAACATGGCGTCACTTCGCGAGGAGGTCGACAAACTATCTGAGCCTCCAAGTGCCTACGGCACCTTTGTCCGCGCAAATGAAGACGGAACTGTGGACATCTTTGCAAGTGGTCGCAAGATGAGAGTCAGTGTCGCACCCGAAATTGAGATCTCGAGCCTCCATCGCGGACAGGAAGTCGCGTTGAATGAATCGTTCAACGTGATACTCGTTCGAGATGCTGAACACTCAGGAGAGGTCGTCACGCTCGAGGAGGTACTCGAAGACGGGAAACGGGCACTGATTGTCGGTAGGGCAGATGAGAATCGCGTGGTTGAGATCTCCGAGTCTCTTGCGGAGACGAAGCTTCGCGCCGGTGACTGGATGCTCTTTGATACCCAGAGCCAGATGCTCATCGAGAAATTGCATCGACCTGAGTTTGAGGCGGTCGTCCTCGAAGAGGTTCCCGACGTCACTTACGAGGACATCGGCGGCCTTGACGAACAGATCGAAGACATCACTGATGCCGTCGAACTTCCTTTTTTGTATCGCGAGCTCTTCTTGGAGCATCACCTGCCTGCTCCGAAAGGGATCCTCTTGTATGGGCCCCCTGGTTGCGGAAAGACGTTGATCGCAAAGGCGGTTGCAAACTCGCTTGCGAAAAAGGTCGCGGCGACGACAGGAAATCAGAATGTCCGGAGCTATTTCTTGAACATCAAGGGTCCGGAGCTTCTTAACAAGTGGGTAGGTGAGACCGAGCGCCAGATACGCCTTGTGTTCCAGCGAGCGCGCGAGAAGGCGGAAGAGGGCGTACCGGTGATCGTCTTTTTCGATGAGATGGATTCACTTTTCCGGACAAGGGGCACCGGCATCAGCTCAGACATGGAGTCGACGATCGTTCCACAGCTTTTGACCGAGATTGATGGAGTCGAGACTCTGAAGAATGTAATCGTCATTGGAGCGTCAAATCGTGAAGACCTCATCGATCCCGCGATTTTGCGTCCTGGGCGGCTTGACGTGAAGATCAAGATCGAGAGACCAAGCGAGGCTGCGGCTCAGCAGATTTTTGCGAGATATCTCACCGCGGATCTTCCTCTTGACCCTCAGGACGTCCTGGACTTCGGCGGCGGAGATCCAAATAAGGCAGTACAGGTCATGATCGAATCCACTGTTACCGAGATGTATCGCACTGATACCCATAATCAGTTTCTTGAGGTCACCTATCAAAATGGCGACAAGGAAACTCTGTACTTCAAAGACTTTGCCTCAGGGGCAATGATCGAGAACATAGTCCGGCGCGCCAAGAAACTCGCGATCAAGCGTTCAATAGCGAAGAAGGGCCGAGGCATCCGGCTCAATGATCTCAAAGAGTCCGTGAAGCAGGAATACAAAGAGAACGAAGATCTTCCCAACACAACAAATCCTGATGACTGGGCGAAAATATCTGGTCGCAAGGGTGAGCGGATTGTCTATGTGCGGACGATTACCGACCACGGCGATCATTCAACAGGCGGACGCGCAATTGAGCGTGTCGGCACTGGACAGTATCTCTGAGCGCTCTGCACTAATTATTGGGGCCAGAAGTCATGATTGATCTGCGATATGTGTCATTAGGTTTTGAGCCTCAGCTAGCGTCGGTGTCATGGCTATAGCCAAGATTGTTGGACTTGAGACAGAGTATGGAATACACGTCACCGACCCTGAAGGTGATCCGACAAACGGCTCGTCTCAGCTGATCAACGCCTATGTGCAAGATATTGCAGGACGCGTCGACTGGGACTTCGATGATGAGCACCCTGGCCAAGACGCCCGTGGTTTTCGTGAGGCATCCGGTGTTCCTGTCATCGAAACCCATTTGGTGAACACCGTGTTGACCAATGGAGCGCGCTATTACGTGGACCATGCTCATCCTGAGTATTCGACGCCGGAATGTTCAACGGTTCTTGAACTGCTTGCTGCTGACCGGGCAGGAGAATTGATTCTCCAAAGATCGATGGATGCGGTTCGGCGCTATTTAAATTCCGATGAACAGATCATCATTTATAAGAACAATTCTGATGGCAAGGGCAACTCGTACGGTTGCCACGAAAACTATTTGGTGGCTCGCTCACTGGACTTCAAGGACCTTGCTGCGCAGTTTACGATTCATTTAGTAACGCGACAAGTCTTTACTGGTGCCGGAAAGATCGGATGCGAAGAGCCAGACAGCCAGCGTCGTGGATTTGAGATTACCCAACGAGCTGATTTCTTCGAAGAGCGTATTGGTCTTGAAACAACGATGAACCGACCCATCATCAACACGCGTGACGAGCCTCACGCCGAGGCAGATGAGTATCGACGACTACATGTAATCACCGGAGATGCGAATCTTTCCGAAGTCGCCACGCTTCTCAAGGTGGGAACATCGGCTCTGTTGTTGATGATGATTGAGGATGGCGTGTTGGCTGGAGGAGACCTGTATCTCCGCGACCCAGTTCGCGCAATGCACGATGTATCTCATGACCTTTCGCTTCGCACGCCCCTCGAATTGGAGTCGGGCCGAAGCGCGAGTGCAATTGAACTTCAATATGATCTATTTGAGCGGGCACAGACCTATGCGCGGCAGCGTGGTCTGGAGGCTCTTGGACCGCCCGAAGTCGGGGAACTTGTACTTTCGAGGTGGGAGCATGTGCTTGACGGTCTTTCCCGGGATCCTGCCTCTTTGCGTCAAGAGCTTGACTGGGTAGCAAAGTACGAGATTATGCATGCTTACTGTGAGCGACACAACTGTGATTTCGATGATCCCCGTATCGCAGCTCTCGATCTGCAGTACCACGATCTCCGGAGCCAAAGATCACTTTTCGCACGGCTTGGCATGGAGAAATTGCTTGCACCGGAGGTCATTGAGTCCGCGGTTATAAACGCACCTTTGACGACTAGGGCCTATTTTCGTGGTGAGTGCCTGAAGCGCTTTGGGAGAGATGTTGTTTCGGCGAATTGGGATTCGATTGTCGTCGATGTTGGGTCCGATCCATTGCAACGTATACCTATGATGGATCCCTTGCGAGGTACTGCGGCTCACGTCGCTACGCTTCTTGACAGTTGCGATTCGGTGCAGACGCTGATTTCGCGTCTGAATGAATAACGAAATGAATAACGAGAGGTGGGGAAATGGCGGAGCGCGAACAACGTCGGAAGCCCTCTAGTGATCGGACGCGGTCGGCTGAGGAGACAGGATCGCAGGCCGCCACCACTGAACGTGGAGAACGGCTCAAGGCAGAGATCGACGATATCTTGGACGAGATCGACGAGGTGCTAGAAGAGAATGCTGAAGAGTTTGTTCGCAATTACGTTCAAAAAGGTGGCGAATAGCCAAGTGCGTTATCTCCTTAGAATTGGAATGAGCCTGCCATGAGTTTTTATCTGTTTCGTGCGGGCGAAGATCCAGGACCAAATTTTGCTGAGCTTTTGCGGCGTGTACAGCTTCCAGTTGAAATCCCGGTGAATCAAAACATCGGTGATGTGCGCCACGGCACGACGATTGTCGCGCTGAGGTATCAAGGTGGAGTTGTCATGGCGGGAGATCGTCGCGCGACTGAAGGCAATATCATTGCTCACCGATCAATTGAGAAGGTTTTTCCCGCTGACCGCTTTTCTGCTGTGGCGATCGCGGGTGCCGCGGGCCCTGCCATTGAGATGGTTCGCTTATTTCAGACGCAGCTCGAACACTATGAAAAGGTCGAAGGATTGACTCTTAGTCTTGAGGGAAAGGCCAATCAGCTTTCACAGATGGTGAGAACTCATCTGCCGATGGCGATGCAGGGTCTCGGTGTGGTTCCACTTTTTGCCGGCTGGGACGATCGGCGAGATCTCGGGCGTATCTTCACCTATGACATCACTGGCGGTCGATACGAAGAGACCGAATTTGCTGCTACTGGGTCAGGTGGACGCGATGCGAGGACCACGATCAAACTGGGATATAGAGATGGATTGGCGAGAGACACTGCTGTTTCTTTAGCCGTTGAGGCTCTTTTTCAGGCGGCTGAAGAGGACACCGCGACTGGTGGCCCTGATCCGATTCGCGGAATCTATCCGATTGTTGCAACAGTGGATTCCACGGGATTTCAGATGGTTTCCGAGAGCGAGGTAGGAGAGCTATTCGCTGCCATTTTAGAGCGGCGTTCGAGCCTCTATCGACGCGGTGAACTCTCATGAGCATGCCGTATTACGTGGCGCCTGAGCAGGTAATGAAGGACCGTGCCGAGTATGCCCAGAAGGGGATTGCACGTGGCCGGGCGTTGATTGCCGTTGTTTATAACGAAGGGATTCTGATGGTTGCAGAGAACCCTTCGCGTACGCTCCACAAGATCAGCGAGATTTACGATCGCGTTGCATTTGCTGGAGTGGGCAAGTACAACGAATTCGATCAATTGAGAGTCGCGGGGATTCGGCATGCAGATACAAAGGGCTATTCCTACTCTCGAGATGATGTCGACGCTCGTTCACTCGCGAATGTTTATGCGCAATATCTCGGTCAGGTTTTCACGCAGGAGATGAAACCACTTGAAGTTGAAATTCTTGTTGCCGAAATTGGACCAACGCCTGAACTCAACCGGCTTTATCACATTGCTTATGATGGAACGGTTGCAGATGAGCAGCGATTCACTGTTCTTGGGGGCGAGGCGGCGGCGATCGCTCAACGCGCGCTTGATTCGTTCCATAGCGACTGGACTCTCTCAGAGGCTTTGCAGTCCTCGATCCATTGTCTTACCGGCGGCGACAGACCCCTTGGGATGGAAGATCTCGAAGTTGGTGTGCTGAACTCAAAATATGGACGGCGCGCGTTTCATCGAATAGAAGGAGATGAACTTCGAGCTTTGCTTGGCGAATTTGCCTCGTAGAGAATTGTGGGAGTACGGCTATTGAATCTTCCCCAGCCATGTTTTTATGTTTGGCGGAGCGACATCTTGAGAACTTGGGGCTAAGTTCTTTTGCGTGGAACGCCGCATTTTTGGGATCGAGAATGAGTACGGAGTTACCTGTGCTTTGCATGGGCAGCGCCGCTTGAGCACTGACGAAGTCGCTCGCTACCTGTTTCGCAAAGTCGTAACATGGGGCCATTCCTCGAATGTCTTTCTCGAGAATGGCGCGCGCCTGTATCTCGACGTCGGAAGTCATCCTGAGTACGCGACGCCCGAATGCGATCTGCTCGAAGACGTAGTCGCTCATGACAAGGCAGGAGAGCGAATCCTTGATTCACTCATCATTTCGGCAGAGGAAAGGCTGAGAGATGAAGGGATCAAGGGATCTATCTATCTCTTTAAGAACAATACGGATTCTGCGGGAAACTCCTATGGCTGTCACGAGAACTATCTGACGACGCGTGAACGTGATTTCGCGGAATACGCGGAGACGTTTATTCCCTTTCTTGTCACTCGTCAGATTTATGCCGGAGCTGGCAAGGTCCTACAGACACCTCGTGGAGCAGTGTTCTGTCTCTCTCAAAGGGCAGAGCACACTTGGGAGGGCTATTCGTCTGCAACGACTCGTTCGCGCCCAATTATCAATACTCGCGACGAACCTCATGCCGATGCTGAGCGATATCGTCGACTTCATGTCATTGTTGGCGATTCCAATATGAGCGAGTATGCGAATTTTCTCAAGGTAGGTGTGATGATTCTCTTGCTTCGGGTCTTTGATGCTGGACTGCTCGACCTTCGCAACCTTGCATTCGAGGATCCAATTCGAGCAATTCGAGAGATCAGCCACGATGTGACGTGTAGGCGACCGGTCCGACTGGCGAGTGGCAAGGAGATGAGCGCCTTTGAAATCCAGAGCGCGTTTCTCGAAGTCGCCTTGAAATATGCAGATTCACATAAGCTTCCTGAACAAGAAGACAGGGCGCTACGGATGTGGGAGCACTGCATTTCGACCATCGAGGTCGATCCGTTTCTGCTCGGGCGCGAATGTGACTGGGTTATCAAGTACAATCTCATTGAGGCGTATCGAGAGCGCCACGGAGTTGCCCTTGGTGATCCCAGTGTCTCTCTCATCGATCTGCAATATCACGACCTTTCTCCTGCGCGAGGCCTGTTTTATCGGCTTCAAGCTCGCGGTCTCGTCGACCAAATTATTGATGAGGAGCAAATCACTACAGCTATGACGCGGCCGCCTCAAACCACACGCGCTCGCCTTCGAGGGGATTTCATCCGGCGCGCTAAAGAGAGAAGGCGCGACTACACCGTCGACTGGGTTCATCTAAAGTTGAATGATCAGACTCAGCGCACACTTTTGCTCAAAGATCCCTTTAAATCCGTCGATGACCGCGTCGAGCGGCTGATTGGCGCGATGTGAACGGAGCGCATTCAAAACCCGATATTGAAAAGCCCAAGAAAAGCGCCTTCAAACGCGTTCTTGAGTGGGGTGTTGTCATCGTTGTCGCGCTTGTCATCTCGGCGGGAATCAGGGGCATTGCGTTTCAAGCCTTCTTTGTGCCCTCCGGGTCGATGATTCCAACTCTCAATATTGGCGATCGAATGCTTGTTGACAAGCTCTTCTTTTCTGCCTCCTCAGTAGGTAGAGGCGCGATCGTGGTGCTACATCATCCGTCTCATGACAGCATGTGCGGTCCACCAGGAGAGGATCTTGTCAAACGGGTCATTGCCACTGCAGGCCAGACCATCTGGTCAAAGGGGAACACCATATATATCGATGGCAAGGCGATCACCGAGAGCTATCTTCCTCGCGGAACCTTGCTTGGAACGACACCGATTTCTCGGCAGACGATTCCAAAAGGCGATGTCTATCTCCTAGGTGATAACCGGTCAATATCGTGTGACAGCCGGTTCTGGGGCCCAATTCCTACCTCATCAATTGTCGGCAAGGTTGTGGCGATATTTTGGCGTTCCGGGCACCCGTACCTGCATTTTTTCTAAGAGAGCAGGCTCCATCGGAGGTATCGCTATCTGGAATCAAAGGAATCTCGAAAAGCGCGACTGGAGTCTGTCGATAAGGTATATAGTTAGCAAAACTAACTAAATGACTTGGAGGCAAGAATATGAGATTTGCATCGAGATACCTTTTCGGCGCCTTGCACATCCTCGAAGAGACTCTCCGCCAAAACGAGGTAATCAGCGTCAATTTTCCCGATCCCTTGGAGTAGCGGGGGAGTAGCTCGACGCTTCAAGCTTCGCAGACGAGTTCCAGGGCGTCGTTTCGCCCGCGGCGCCATTCGCAGGGTGGCTTGTACACTGACCAACTGTGATGAACCTTGATCCGGCAAAGTTGCTCGTGATTTTGGTCATCGGGCTGCTTGTTCTTGGTCCTGAGCGGCTTCCAAGGGTCGCTCGGCAGCTCGGCCACCTATGGCAAGAGTTCACCACTGCTCGTGATCGACTCGTTGAGCAGATCAAAGAGCAGGTGCCTGACCTGCCGAATCCTCGTTCGTTTCGGTCGATACTCGTTGACCCCCGCTCACCCGCCGAGGCCGCAGTCATTGAACGAACACCCCATGAGAGCTCGGAGCTCACTCCCGTGGACGAAGAGAGCCCAGGTATCGCATGGAGTGCGCACCAACGAGGTTCTAGGGATGCACCTTTATCCATACCTCGCGACATCGCCGATCCCACGATGAATTGATCAAGTCACTCCAATCGATGAAGGTAAGACGCGCTCCATCAAATCCCCCGAATGCAATGACCCTGGTCGAACATCTGACAGAGCTCCGCAAACGCCTTGTGATCTGCGTTGCCACGTTTGTCGTTACCGCCGCCATCGCGTGGGTTCTCTATCCCCATATCTTGCGTCTACTTGAGCGACCATACTGTCTTTCGATACCCAAAGGACACAACTGCTCGCTTGTTGTGATGGGTCCACTCGATGCTTTTGGAATACGGCTCGATCTTGCTGGGTATGGCGGTCTAGTCCTCGCTTCACCTGTGATCCTCTTCCAGCTTTGGCGATTTGTCACTCCCGGATTGAAAGCTCACGAACGTCGATATGCGGTGGCTTTCACGCTCTCTGCAATAGTGCTATTCATCGCAGGGGCCTATATCGCTTGGCTTACCTTTCCTCACGCGCTTGGGTTCTTGCACAGCGTTGGAGGGCCTGGGATAGTTGACCTCTTCACGCCTTCGAAGTACTTGACTCTGATCATGGCTCTTATGGCAATCTTCGGGATTTCCTTTGAGTTCCCAGTAGTACTCGTCGGCCTGGAACTTGCTAACGTCATCACTCCCAAACAGCTCGGAAGTTGGCGCAGATTTGCCATCGTGGCGATTGTCATATTTTCAGGAGTTGCCACTCCCAGCTCTGACCCGTTCTCGATGCTTGCGCTTGCACTGCCGATGCTTGCCTTTTACGAAATATCTATTCTCATCGGCCGAATTGCGCGCCGGTAGTGGAGTCGTCTTCTGAGTTTCTTGAGAAATTGCGAGAAGTGAGCGCTCAACAGGAGGCTCTGCGCCAGCTGTTCCTCTCTGAGAATAAGTTTCCTCTTGATCCGTTTCAGACGAAGGCGCTTGACATCCTCGATGAGGGGCGTTCGGTACTCGTCGCTGCTCCGACCGGCTCTGGAAAGACGCTGATCGCCGAATACGCTGTGACGCGCGCGATTGCCAGCGGGAATCGTGCTTTTTATACAACACCATTAAAGGCGCTATCGAATCAGAAATATCTCGATTTCGTACAAATCTATGGGCGCGACAATGTAGGGCTTCTCACCGGTGACATCTCACGCAATCCTGAGGCTGCCATCGTGGTGATGACGACAGAGGTATTGCGAAATATGATCTACTCCGGCCAAGATCGGCTCGCAAAACTCCGCTGTGTTGTCCTCGATGAGGTCCATTTTCTAGAGGACCGCTATCGCGGCTCTGTCTGGGAGGAAATCATTATCACCGCGCCTGAATCGGTGACCCTTGTCTGCCTCTCTGCGACAGTGTCCAATGCCGAGGAACTTGCCCAGTGGATCGGTACAGTACGCGGATCGATCGGTACGGTCATCGAGGAGCGTCGTCCGATTGAGCTCGAAAATTTATACGTTGTCGGTGATCGGGCTGAGCATCAACTCAGAATCTTGGAGATGTTCGTAAATGGCAAGCCAAATCAGGATGCAATTCAGATAGATCGTCAGCTCGAACGGTCAATCGAGGGTCGGTATCGGCAGCGTCATCAACGTTCTCACCAACCCCACACCAAGGCACGATCGCGCGCTTATCGCCCCAAGCGTTCGGAGATTATTGAAGAGTTCCACCGAGCAAAACTTCTTCCTGCGATCTATTTCATTTTCGCCCGAGCCGGATGCGAGGATGCGGTACGCCAGTGTCTTGAGGCAGGATTGCGGTTCACGACTCCTGCGGAACGTTCGAAAATAAGAGATATCGCAGACAGTTATGTAGAGCACTTAAGCGATGAGGACCTCCGGGTTCTTCATTACGATCGGTTCCGACATTCACTTGAGGCTGGAATTGCTCCACACCATGCTGGTTTGGTGCCACCGTTTCGCGAGCTCGTTGAATCGCTCTTTTTGCAATCACTTGTCAAAGTGGTATTCGCCACGGAAACACTTGCTCTTGGCATCAATATGCCAGCTCGTTCAGTGATCATTGAGAGCCTTTCAAAGTTCACTGGAGCGGGCCACGAGGACCTCTCACCAGGAACATTTACCCAACTCACAGGTCGTGCCGGGCGGCGAGGAATTGATGAGGTAGGTTTTGCCGCTGTCGTCTACTCTCCGTTTCACCGATTTTCCGAGTCGGCTTCTTTGGCCGGTGCCCGTTCCCGACCACTGCGATCTGCCTTCAGGCCGACGTACAACATGGTGGCAAATCTCGTCAGGAGTTATGACAAAGATGACGCGCACCGCCTCGTTCGGTCTTCGTTTGCCCAATTCCTCAGCGAGGAGCCGCTCACCCGCCAACTCGACGCAGTGATCTCACTTCTCGATGAGCGCGAATATATCCGAGGGTGGGCGCTCACTCCCGATGGCGAACGGCTGGTCGCGATCTATCACGACTGTGACTTGCTTATTGCCGAAGCCATGCGCACAGGATTGTTCGACGGGCTTGACGCTGAAGAACTTACGGAGTTGATATCTGTATTCACCTATGAGGCACGTCGCGACGCGGGGGAGCAGATTATGCCAACCTCAACCCTGAACGACCGATTTATCTCTTTGGATGTGCTTGCAACAACGCTTCGAGCAAGAGAGCGGGCGCTTCGCCTCCCTGAGACACGTACTCTTGATACCGGGTTTGCTGCGCTTGCAGGAGCCTGGATATCAGGGCGAGACCTATCGTTGATATTGATGCCACAGAGAAAGAATCGGCGTGATCCGGTCTCTGCAGAACCGATCATGACCGGCGGGGATTTTGTCAGAAACATCAAGCAATTAGTAGATCTCTTGAGACAGATTTCCCTCTCCCCGGGCCCCTCAGCTTTTAAACCAGTTGCTGCACAGGCTGCTGAACAGCTGGTTCGCGGTATCGTTTTGGCGTCCACCGGCGTCGGGTTCGCAGAAAACGACGATCTTGGAGATGATCCGCGATAAGTGTTCGTCCACCCCCTAACGTAAAAAGACATGTCGTACGCAATAGAGACCTTCAGTGAAAATGAACGCGAGATTCTTCGTCGCTATATGACGAATCTCGACGGTCCAGTTTTCGCGCTCGTAAACCTGCCGGAAGTCGTTAAAGGTGCCCTGTTTGCGCGCTATTCGCGCTCTGCAAAGAGTCTTCGACGTCTCTTTCTTGATGAGTTCGTCGACGAGCTTGACATCTCCGGTGATGAATCGGTCGATGCGACGATGGGCCTCCGCCGTGCAGAGCAGCTTTATGAACGTGTTTTTGGGGAATATGGTGACGACTCCGTTGCGCAGCTTGGCGGGGTGCATCTCGCCTGTGAGCAAGCGTCAAATGTGCTCACCAAGGTCCTTGAACGAGGGCGCATTATGTCGTATCTGGAACAATCGACCCGCTATATCCCGTATGACACGAGGTTATGGACCGGCCATTATCGCTACTATCGCGATCCCGAGGTGCTTGAGTCACCGCTCGGTGCTCGTTATGTGGGTGAGATGGACCGAATGTTTGATACCTACGGCGCCCTCATGCCGGTATTGATCGAACATCTCACTCGAGTTTTCCCGCAATCCGGGAATATTTCCGATTTCGCCTATCGACAATCGGTCCGAGCACGCGCGCTTGATGCTCTTCGAGGGCTTCTTCCCGCAGGGGCTCTTTCGAACGTGGGCATTTATGGATCCGGACAGTCCTATGAGATGTTGCTCTTGCGTATGCGAGCGCATCCGCTTCCAGAAGTTCGAGAGTATGCAGAGTTGATACTCACCGAGCTCCGTAAGGTCGTGCCGTCATTCCTGACCCGCCTTGATCGTCCTGACCGGGGAGGGGAGTGGACTCAATATTTCTCTGATCGACAATCCCAGATGACGGAGATGCTCGGGCGTCTCTTCAGTGATGTTGATACGCATGTGAGCCCAGAAGAGTCAAGCGTGCATCTCGTGGACTACGACCCGCGTGGCGAGGACAAGGTGCTTGCGGCAATCTGTTATGCCTATTTGGGGATCAGTGAAGAGGCTATTGAACGCAAAATTACCGCTTTGACTGCCTCGGAGCGCAGTGCGCTTTTTAGAACCTATGTCGGTACGCGAAAAAACCGACGCCATCGTCCAGGTCGAGCGTTTGAGCGAACGGAGTACCGGTTTGACATCGTCTCCGACTACGGAGCTTTTCGCGACCTTCAACGACATCGTTTGTTGACCATTGATTGGCAACCTCTTACGACTGACCTTGGCTACGATGTCCCGGACATTGTTGTCAATGCCGGTCTCGAGCGGGCCTATCGGGACTCGCTCGAGCGAAGTAGCGACCTGTTCCATGCGATGTCTACTCGATTGCCGCATCAGTCAAGTTATGCCGTCGCGCTTGCGTTCAAGATTCGCTACGTGATGCAGATGTCGGCTCGCGAGGCAATGCACATCGCTGAGCTTCGGAGTGGCCCTCAGGGTCATCCAACCTATCGAGTTATTGCCCAGCAAATGCATGATCAAATAGCAACTGTTGCTGGGCATTATGCAATCGCGGAATCAATGAGTTTTGTCGATTACAGCGAAACCGAACTCGGACGACTTGAGGCGGAGGATCAGCTCGCTCAGCGCCGCCGGAACGGCGCGTAACTCGGTTTTGAGTGGAGGAGAGGGCTTTTCGTGCCCTCCGCGCCCCAAATTTGCGGTTTTTGGCCAATAGCGTCACCGCTTCCGCCTAAGTGTCCTATAGTGACGCCGCCTACCTCGTTTGCCGCTCTGTATTACGCCATTTCGAGGTAGTAAAAACTGAACTCGCAACGAATTTGATGAGGACGTGAATGGCTAAAAAGAAAGTCGTTGAGGCTCCTGTTGAGGAGATAGACGAGGAGCTCGTCGATGATGAACTCGACGGAGATATAGACGCAGAACTCGAAGATGACCTCGATGTGGACGATGACGATGACGTCATTATTGGCCTCGACGATGAAGAAGAAGATCTTGAGATTCCTGACCCAACGGTCGCCATCATTGTCGAGGCTGAGATCGATACCTCAGAGGATGATGATGATGACCTTGATGATGACGAGGTTGAGGCAGGTCTTGACGACATTCTTAAAGAGCGACTTGTGGTCGTTGAGGAACAGC
Organism: Acidimicrobiales bacterium; assembly: GCA_035533675.1. Taxonomy (GTDB): domain Bacteria; phylum Actinomycetota; class Acidimicrobiia; order Acidimicrobiales; family Bog-793; genus CAIVND01. The sequence goes on from DATLTI010000371.1 coordinate 23,418, forward strand.
TCGATGACGATGAAGATGACGAGCCTGGTGAATCAGATGACCGGGGTGACGGGAGCACAAGGGTGCTCCCTAAGCAACCGGGCGAGTTTGTTTGCCAGTCCTGTTTTCTCCTAAAGAAGAACACACAGCTTGCGGATAAGAAACGTAAACTCTGTAGAGATTGCGTTTAGGCGCTCTTTTGGACGAGCTGGCGTTTGAGGTCCGGCCCGCAATGGATCGCGATACTCAGCAAATAGGCCGATTTCTGGCAGAATTCCGCTCAACGGCATCTCGGAGGCGCGGAGCTCGGGACTATTTTGATTTCTCGCATCTTGTCGCGCATTCGAGCGAGTCGGAATCCAGCGACAACTCTCTAGTGCTGCTCTGTCTTCAAGGTACTGATCTGCTCGGTATCGGCGCACTCCGATTTGGACCCATGGAGGCAGTTACTCGAGCCAGTCTTGAGCTTTTCTGCTCCGACGAGCACCGGCACGCGACGAAGGTTCTTCAACTCCTAATTGAGACCGCCGAAGTAAAGGCACTGTCTAAGGACATACACGAGGTTGACGTCATGAGTCTTCCCGGCGACCAGCCTCTCAAATCCTCGCTTGAAGAACGCGGCTATCGAGCTCGCCTTCTCATTATGCACCGAACGATATAGCCGCTAGGAGGCGTTAGCAGGCTCTTGGACGGAGGTCTTTGAGATCTCACCAGAAGCAGATGGCACGGGCTTATGCGCGTTCATCGGGCGTGGAGGTGGGGGTATGGCGAGCCCGAGAAGTTTTGCGAGCGCAGGGACCCGACCAGCCGCTGCGCTTGCTGCTTGGCGAACCGCGTTGGTTGGATCAGCAGGCATCCCGGCAGGATGTATTGAGCGCCGAATTGGAGAGTTCGAGGCGGCTTCGAGAAGGGAAATCCAGCGATCAGCCTGAGTTGTCGCATTAAGCGCAGAACCTGCTGCGGTTGCAAGCGGCGCTACGAGCCCGGCAGGAAAACGCGTGCTTGGCTCAGGTGGCTTTGCTGAGAGGCGCAGAGCTTGCAGCACTCGCCCCTCCTCAAGAGCGTGAGAGATCTCCTGCTCCCATTTCGTCCTCAATCTTGTAAGTCGGTCATCAAGAGCAGACCTAAGTTTGCCAAGAAGGAGCTTTGACTCCTCACCCTTTGCCGTAGCTCCGGTCACAGTGGCACGAAGGTCGCGAAGACCAATTGTCTCGAGTCGTTCGAGCGCAGCCTCCGCCCGATCGAGCCAGACCGCTTCGCGTACCGAGGGAAGAAGCTGCTCTGCGAGAGCGATGATTGCCTCACCACCGACTGCTGGGCGCCCAGCCTCGCGGTCGGTGGTTTGTTGCTCCTGGAGCGCCCGGCGAACTGATGGCAGTCCACCAATTGCAAGCTGCTCTGCAACCGCCCGCTGTTCAGGAGGAAGAGATTCAAGTAGGGCGTCTCGGCGACCAGTCTTTGGGATTAGGCGCGTCGGACGTGGTCGCGAAGGCTTTGTGGCACGACGCGCTGTCTCGCTCGAGGATTGAGGGCTGACGGGACCCTGAGGTCGTTCGCTGCGCACCGCACGGGGGGAGCGGGCTGGACGTTCGCTGCCAGTAGCGCTACGCGTCTCCGTGCGTCGAGTCGGACGTGGCCGTGGTCCCGGGCCTGCTTCGTCTCCTGATCCATGACGCCGTTCACGACCGCGCTTTTCGGTCTTAGGAACCAAGGTGGTGATAACCCCTTCGAACTTCTCGGCGCGAGGCGCAATCAACTCGATGCGATCTGCCTCTTTGTGAGCAGCCTTTGAAGGCACAACACCGATGACGTCGATACCGTCGAGTCCGATCTCCGTTTCAACGCGGAGAATATCACCGACCTTCGCATTTGAGTTCAGAAGATTCTGCTCAATGAGGCCGCGAGGCTGCTTTGCGCCGGCGGCTCTCCATGTCCATGTGCCGTCGGCTCGCGACGATGTCAGTTCTATTTCAATTCTGCGTGACATAACTCAGTCAGCCTATGACCTTTCGCGAGTGCTTGATGAAAGTTTGAAGATTTGGAGAGACTTCTTGAAGGGTACGCTGCCAAAGACAGCACTTTTTGCTCTCTAAAGCTCGATTTTACATGTATTGGAGCCGGTGAATATTTATGGGTATGGGAATGGGCTCAATGCGAGGCGCCCACCGCAACATGATGCGAGACTCTTCGGTGCTCAAACACGAACTCCCCAAGGGAATCTGGAGGCGAATCTTTAACTTTGCCTCTCCGTACAGGGCGATGCTTGGCATCTTTCTTGCCATTATTATTGTGGATGCTTTCGTTGGGGTGGCTAATCCGCTGATCTACCGCGGGATCATCGACAATGGAATACGTAAGCACAACTCCTCGGTGGTTGTACACCTGGCATTGCTGATCGCCCTTCTCGCAATATTTGATGCGGGTCTTACCATTACCCAGCGAGCGATCTCATCGCGAATTGGTGAAGGCCTTATTTACGACATGCGATCAAAGGTATTCGCCCATGTCTCGCGCATGCCGATTGCGTTCTTCACAAGAACTCAGACCGGGGCCCTCGTATCAAGGCTCAACAATGATGTCCTGGGCGCCCAACAGGCCTTTACGGACATTTTACAAAATGTTGTGAGCAATCTCGTGACCGTTTTGCTCGTGGGAACGGCAATGTTGTTTCTCTCGTGGCCGATCACTCTTGTCGCGATGGCGCTTCTTCCGATTTTTATCTTTCCAGCTCGGCGCGTGGGTCGTCGCCTTCAGAAAATCACTCGCGAATCGTATGGATTAAATGCGGAACTCACCACAATGATGACAGAGCGGTTCAATGTTGCAGGAGCACTGCTTGTCAAGATTTTTGGTCGTCCTTCGGTTGAACGCGAGAATTTTGACCGACGGGCTGGCAGAGTCAGAGACATTGGCATCACCCAAGCGATGTACTCACGCATATTCTTTGTGTCGCTATCGCTTACCGCATCTCTCGCTACTGCTCTCGTGTATGGGTGGGGAGGCGTCCTCGCTGTCCGCGGAGTATTGGATGTCGGAACGATCGTGGCGCTGACTGCGTACCTCGCGCGTCTTTACGGTCCGCTGACAGCTCTCGCAAACGTGCAGGTTGACGTGATGACCGCGCTTGTTTCGTTTGATCGTGTGTTTGAAGTCCTTGATCTTCCGCCGATGGTTGACGAGATTGAAGAACCTCAGACAATTCCGAGAGGACCGACCCGCGTCGAATTCAAGAATGTCTCGTTTGCGTATCCGTCATCTGACGAGGTTTCTCTTGCATCGCTTGAATCAGTGGCAGTACTTGAAACCCATCGTCGTGTCGAGGTGTTGCATAATCTCAATTTCACCATTGAGCCTGGCCAGATTGTTGCGCTTGTTGGACATTCGGGTGCGGGGAAAACCACGCTAAGCCATCTTGTAAGTCGTATCTACGACGCGACCGATGGCGCCGTGTTGATCAATGGAATTGATGTTCGCAGTGCCTCTTTTGCCTCGCTTCGATCGGTTGTTGGGGTGGTAACACAAGATGCACATCTCTTTCACGACACGATTCGGGTCAATCTTGCGTTCGCAGAGCCTGACGCAAACGAACAGCAGATGTTCGAGGCGTTATCCCAGGCTCAGATTCTCGACCTTGTCGAATCACTACCCGATGGTCTAGACACCCTCGTGGGGGACCGCGGATACCGACTTTCGGGTGGAGAGAAACAGAGGCTCGCAATCGCGCGATTGCTCCTGAAGGCCCCAGATGTTGTGGTGCTCGACGAGGCAACAGCGCACCTTGACTCAGAATCTGAATCTGCGGTGCAACGCGCGCTGGACACTGCGTTGACTGGACGAACCTCGCTTGTTATAGCGCATCGTCTCTCGACAATCAGGAATGCCGATCAGATTCTCGTGCTTGAACAGGGGCGCATCGTTCAGCGTGGTCGACACGCGGAACTCCTAGCCGAGGGAGGCCTGTATTCGGAGCTCTATCGGACCCAGTTCGCAGAACCCGAGCCTCGTTCGACGGTGGAGAGCAACTAAAACCCTTCACGTATTAGTCCACCATTTTTCGAACTTGCAAAGGATGTCGACGCGGGTAACTAATAGTTCTACGATCGAAGTACTTGCCTACATCGGTACCGGGCGCAACGTGAGGTTTTGAGGAGAGGCTATGGAAGAACTCAGTAAGGAACTTTTTTCTCCGCCGACGTCAGAGGATAGGGATCGTGCTGGGTTACGCACTTGGGATCGCGTGAAGACGCCGTATCGCGAGTTTATCGAAACCGAGGGGATCCCGATTTACACCGGGATAGGGGTAAGCAACGTACGTGACCTCGAATTCGGTGATTGGGATCGCATGGGGGCGCGAGGAGCCTATCTGTACCTCGATGGAAACGATGGCATCAAGGGCATGTATGTCCTTGAAATTCCTGGTGGGGGAATGCTTAACCCCGAACGCCACCTGTATCACGAGTTCTATCTCGTAATTGAGGGACGCGGCACGACGGAAACATGGGTTGAGGGTTCTTCGAAAAAGCGCATTACTGAGTGGCAGCCCGGTTCATTGATGTATTTCCCACCAAATATCATGCACCGACTGGTGAACGCCACCAATGAGCGGGTGTTGATTATTGCCACCACGAATGCCCCCCCGATCTGGAACATTCATCGTGACCATGACTTCATTTTTGAAAATGACTACATCTTCAAGGCGCATTATTCAGAAGATGATGATTTTTACAAGTACGACGAGCAACTTTATAAAGTGCCCGTCAACCAGCGTGCCCAGGCGAGGACCAATTTCTTTCCGGACATCATCAACGCAGATCTTCCGCTCGATAACCAGCGTCTTCCGGGATATCGGCGAATCCAGCCCGGGTTTCGCGGGTTCGAATACGACCACTGCGGCTTCATTTCGCAATATCCACCAGGGCGTTACTCACGCGCACACTGGCATGCAGCGGGCGCAGTGCTGGTCTGTCTGCGAGGCCGAGGGTATACCTTCAATTGGCCGCGTGAGCTCGGTATGACACCGTGGAAAGATGGCAATGGTGACCAGGTTCAGACCATTCACTACACCCAAGGCGGTCTCGTTGCCGCCGCTCCTGGGGGCGGAATGTGGTTCCATCAGCATTTCAACGTTTCCAGAGAGCCCTTTCGAGTCATCAATTACTGGGGCGGTCCAACAAACATCCGTGGATCCATGGGCCGTGACGACGGCGACGAATCAAAGCAGATAACAAGTGGAAACCTCAATATCAAAGAGGGGGGTAGCTCGATCGCGTATGGAGAAGAGGACCCATTCGTCCGAGAGATGTTTGAATCAGAGCTTGCAAAAGAGGGCATGAAGTCGGAGATGCCAGAGTCGGTCTATTCCGAGCAGTGACGGCTTACGCCAAAAACTAGTGCGCAAATGCGGAATCTCAGAGGGCGTCACAGAAAACATCTATTAAACGTAATATAGTGTGACGGTGAACCTGAATTCGGTTGTTCCCGTCTCGGAGGGGGCTAAGCGGGTGGGCTGCAGCCCCGCAATCATCCGAAGCCTGATCCGGTCTGGAAAGTTGCCCGCTACACGGGTCGGGCATCAGTGGTTCATCGAGGAGAGTTCTCTTGAGAGGGTATCTCTGCGAGACTCGTTTTCCGGCCGCACCCTAAGCCAACGTCTGGCATGGTCACTGCTTGCCAATCTCGAGGGGCGTGCGCTCTCGCTCGCGCTGCATCGCCAGGAACAGGCGCGTCTCGGCCAGTACCGCGTTCAGTCCCACGAACAGCTCTGCCATCGATTGCGGGGGAGGGCTTCGCGTATATCTTTGAGTGCCACGTCATCGTCTATCACCCGTCTTCGAAGTGATCCACGATGGGTTATCGGCGGCAGCGATGCGGTCGCGCGATATTTGAACATCGATGGATTTGAGGGAACCTCGACGTTCTACGTCCGCAAGAGTCTTGAGGAAGATTTTCTCGATGCCAGTCTTGCCGTCCCTGATGAATTCGCACCGAACCTCTACGTCGCTCTTGTAGACGACGCATATTGGCCATTTGACAGCGAGATTGACCATTACGTGTGGGGATCGGTTGCCTATCTAGACTGCCGCGAGCAGCGTCTCGAAGGTTCGAAAATGGCGCTCTTGTGGCCGCCACTAACCGATAATCTCGATGTCCTTAAGGTGAGTGCCGAGCAATCTGACGTTAGAGAAGAGGGCGTGGGTAACTGATGCAACTCGTTGCAACGCTCGCGTTCTTCACCGGAGTCGGTCATGGTCTCCGAGAGGCTTTCTATATGTTTTGGGAGAGCCTATGGGCCCTCGTGCTCGGGTTTACCCTTTCCGGAGTTGTGCAGTCGTTTGTCTCTCGCGACAAGATGCGGGAACGACTTGGAGATCATCGGGGTGCTGCGGTTGCGCGAGCCTCCGCTTATGGAGTTGTCTCCTCAAGCTGTTCCTATGCAGCATCGGCAATGGCAAAATCGCTATTTAGCAAGGGAGCGGATTTCACTGCGGCGATGATTTTCATGATTGCTTCTACAAATCTTGTTGTTGAGCTAGGCGTGGTTCTCGTTGTGCTACTTGGCTGGCAATTTGCTGTTGGAGAGTTCGTCGGCGGACCGATCATGATCGTTTTGATCGCTCTCTTTGGAGGGGCATTCTTTACCCGTCCGCTTCTTGATGCAGCCAGAAAGCGTCTCAATCTCGAGAGCGTGCATGGCCCTGGTGACCAAGATGAAAATTTGGGAGGAATGGGGGACCGGCCGGGATCTGAAACTGACGTGTCTCCTCGCGAGCGCTCTCCTCGCGCGGCGCTTGCAGACGCAGCGCAATATGCGATTTCAGATGTCACTATGTTGAGAAAAGAACTTGCGATCGGCTATCTGGTAGCGGGTTTCCTTGCGGCACTCGTGCCAGTGCACTTTTGGAACAGTCTTTTTCTCCATGGACATGGCACCTGGACAACATTGGAAAACGCTGCCGTGGGGCCGATCGTCGCAGTGATTAGTTGGGTCTGCTCGATCGGTAATGTCCCGCTGGCGGCCGCCCTTTGGAACGGAGGGATCAGCTTTGGAGGCGTGATCGCGTTCATTTTTGCCGATCTCATATCGATGCCATTGATCCTCGTCTACCGAAGACTCTATGGATGGCCCCTTACCCTTCGTATCGTGGCCCTCTTCTATCCCGTCATGGTTATCTCGGGTCTAGCCACCGAGGGGCTATTCGGCGCTTTCTACCATGTGCCAGTCCGTACCGGATCAAAGGCCATGACCTCGAATTTTGCTTGGAATTACACCACGTTTCTTGATTTCGCATTTATTATTGTGGCCGGTATGGTCTGGTGCCTTGCGAACAATCGACGAAAATATGGCGGGGGAGCCGCCTATGCGATCGATCCCGTATGTGGAATGCAGGTAGAGACAGCAAATGCTCCAGCGCATAGCTCGTTTAAGGGCTCGAGCTATTACTTTTGTTCGGATCGCTGCAAGGACCGTTTCCAGCGCGAGCCAGAACGTTTTCTTGGGAAAGGTACGCAGGGCCCGGTATCGACTGCCTCTGCTGGCGCCGATTTGGGCTATGAGGACATGTCAGAGGCCCTAGCGGTAATTGATCCCGTCTGTCATATGACGGTGGATCCCGAGAGTGCTGCTGACCATCGCTTTTATAAGGGCGAGGATTATTGGTTCTGCAATATCGGGTGTGCGCTCACCTTCGACGAAGATCCAGAGCGCTACCTGACCGCATCTATTTAGAGCCAGGTAGCGCAGTTTCAAGCCGAATCAGGATTGACTCTCTTTGCTTGGTACTCGACAGTTTGTGTGTCGATTTCTCACTCGGATGCCCGGTGTAGCTCAGTCGAATGCTCGGATTGAACGCCTATAAGGTTCGTTATGTAATATTTATGGGAGATGAGGACGATTGTATTTTCCAAGGCCTCTCGCTCCCTCTGGCCGCCTCCTCTTCGCTTGGTCGCTACTTCCTGCTCCATTTGGGCACGCGTGCTATGAAAGTTCAAACGGACATTGAGGAGGGTTTGACATGCAACTCACAGAACCGTCTTCGGTCGCTCTTGAGGGCCCTCGCGCCTCAATCTCTGACCAGGAATGGGCGCTTCGGGTTGATCTCGCCGCGTGTTATCGAATATTTGATCTGATGGGCTGGACAGAGCTCATTTTCAACCACATTTCATTGCGTCTTCCCGGGACCACTCCAAGTTTGTTGATCAATCCGTATGGACTTCGCTACCGAGAGGTAACGGCGTCGAACCTGTTAAAGATTGGTCTTGAGGGCAATCTGATCGGTGAGAGTGAGTGGCCGGTAAATCCAGCTGGGTCAATCATTCATACCGCGATCCATCGGGCGCGTCCTGATGTGCACGCCGTGATGCACACCCACACGACCCCAGGTTCTGCGGTAGCAGGGCTCCAAGGCGGTCTCGACGGGAACAATTTCTATTCGGCGATGCTCTCGGACCAGGTGGGTTACCACGAGTTTGAAGGGATCACACTCGACCCTGACGAGCAGGAACGTCTTGTAGGCGATCTTGGTGACAGAAATATTCTGATTCTGCGAAACCACGGGATCTTGACCACGGGTTCGACGCTGCCTGCCGCGTTCTTTCGGCTCTGGACTGTTGAGCGTGCCTGCGAGCTCCAGATTGCAATGCTCAGCGCCGGAGTGCCGATCACGGAGGTGACAACACGCGCTCGCGAGCGTTCGACCAAGGATTTTGTGACCCAGATGGCCTCCCCTCGCGCAGGGGTGCGGGCTTTCGAGGCGCTCAAGCGCGAACTTGATGAAAAGGACCCTTCGTATCGCCAATAGCGCTCGAGAGGGGCCTCTGCGTGGAGAACCAGGCATTAGGGGAATAACATCGGGTTGTGAAGAACAGCGTTTGGACGGCGTGCGCCATCCGTACTGCGGAGGCGAGCCCGATGCCAGATGAATAGCTGGCTCTTGTACCCCTTTACGCTCGGACTCGTTGCTGCGGTGAATCCCTGTGGCTTCCCTCTGCTTCCGGTCTACCTTTCACTTTTCATTGAGGGCAAAGAGGCCACTCCTCTTCCGGTGATCACGAAGGTCCGGCGTGGACTTACCGCAGGCGTCTATGCAACCTGTGGTTTTGTTCTGCTCTTCGGATTCATTGGCATCCTCACTGAAGCGGGTCTCTCGGGGACCTCAAATCTCACTGCGTCATGGGCGCGCTATCCGCTCGTTCTCTTGGGAGTCGCACTCATCGTCTACGGTCTCGTAACGCTTACCGGGCGGCGGCTGAACTTCCATCTCCCTGAAATACGGCCAGGCCTTGCTCAGAGGCGTCCTCTCGCGATTGGACTTTTCGGAGTTTCCTATGGGGTTGCCTCACTTGGATGCTCGCTCCCGATATTTCTTGGCGGAGTTGCATCGTCGTTCACCCATCGTGGTTTCATCCATGGCATTGAAACATTTATTGCTTATGCCCTTGGAATGGGACTGCTGCTTACGATCGTTGCGCTCGTCATGTCGCTTACAGAGCTAGCGACCGTACGTCGCTTCCGTATTTTTTCTCCCTTCGTTGGACCACTCGGTGGAGTCATTTTGATAACAGTGGGTCTTTACGTGACGATCTATTGGGTCTCAGCAATAGTCGATCCGCTCGGGTCAAATCCGGTGCTCACCTTTGTCGAAGGTATCCAAACCCACATTGCGACATTTGTCCAGGATCATGCCTCTATGCTGGGCGGAGTACTTGGAGTGATTCTCCTGGCCGTCGTCCTTGTAATGGTGCTCATCGGTCGTCCTCATCGGCGGAGAGAGCCACACGGCGAGAGCATCTGATCTGTTCGGGGATTTTCATTCTGGATCCTGAATTTCAAATTATGCGCGTCTAGCGGATCGATACTGTCAAATTGAAAGGGAAATTGATGTCAAACGAGGTGACCACGGCTGTTCCAGCCGATCATCAGATGCCTACGGGAGCTTCGATCAACGTCACGGTTCGCCGCCGTCACATCATCATGGGCGCTCTTATGCTCGGTGTGTTTCTCGCTGCGCTCGACCAGACAATCGTTTCAACTGCGCTACCGACGATCGTTGCGGACCTGAAGGGCGCATCTCATCTTTCCTGGGTCGTTACTGCCTACCTTCTCGCCTCTACCGCCTCTACTCCCCTATGGGGAAAGCTCGGAGACCAGTACGGGCGCAAGCAGTTTTTTCAAGCGTCGATCTTTCTTTTTCTCGTCGGCTCGGTTCTTGCTGGGCTTAGTCATTCGATGATTGAGCTGATTATCTTTCGTGCAATACAAGGGCTAGGAAGTGGGGGCCTTTTTGTAGGTGGGTTATCAATTGTTGCGGACATTGTTCCTCCTCGAGAGCGAGGCAAATACCAAGGGATTTTTGGAGGGGTGTGGGGACTTGCAAGTGTCGTCGGTCCACTTCTTGGCGGATTATTTGTCACACATCTCTCGTGGCGATGGATCTTCTACATCAATATCCCGATCGGCATTGTTGCGGTGATTGCTGTGGCTGTGTGTGTTCCAGGACGTCTTACCAAGCATCCGCATGTGATCGATTATCTCGGAACTGCATTGATTGCTCTCGCGGCAACCGCATTTGTGCTTTTTACGAGTCTTGGGGGGAACACCTACGCCTGGAGCTCGACTCCGATGTATCTCCTCGGGTTTGGTGGAGTCGCTTGCACGGTGCTCTGGGCGTTCGCAGAGCGTCGGGCGGTAGAGCCCGTACTTTCTCTCCACCTTTTCCATAATCGTTCTTTCGCTGTCTCGAGCGCGGTCAGTTTTGTTATGGGATTTTCGATGTTCGGCTCGATTGTCTTCCTTCCGGTCTTTCTCCAAATTGTGCGAGGCGTGGATCCGACCTCGTCAGGACTTCGTCTCTTGCCGATGATGCTCGGTATCGTCGGTACATCGGTTTGGTCGGGACAGATTATTTCTCGAACCGGTCATTATCGAAAGTTTCCGATTATCGGCACGGTTTTGATGACGGTGGGTCTGGGGCTTTTCTCGCTGCTGAATGCCCACACCAACTATCTCGTGCTTTACGCCTTTATGTTCCTCTTTGGCATTGGGCTCGGCTGCGTACTTCAGGTGCTTGTCATCGCGACCCAGAACGCTGTGCCACCGTCGGAGATAGGTGCCGCGACCTCGGGGATTACCTTCTTTAGGTCGATTGGCGGTTCATTTGGAACCGCAATCTTCGGAGCGATCTTTACAAATATTCTTGTCGGTGACCTTAAACGCAATCTCAGCTCAATTGGCTATACGGGCCATCTCAATACCTCGGCGATTACTCCTCGGGCAATGAACGCGCTACCGCTCCCAATCCATGATGTGATCGCAGCGAGTTATACAAATGCGTTGGACGTCGTTTTTCGTACCGCGATACCGGTTTCGATCATCGCGTTTGGTCTTGCGTTGTTATTACCTAAGAAACCAATGCAGTCACATCACGCCCAAAGAGATATGAGCAATACTACTGTCCCCATTGAATAAGGCGATGTACCCGGAGCGTCCGTGCCCCTCCCCTGTTTCGTCGAGTAAGGACGGAGCAGGCGTTTTAACGTGAACCAACGGCCTCTTGGACCGTTATTGAGGTTGGGTCATGAGGAAGTCGCTCCTCACGAGCCCGTGTTGCGGCACGATCCCAACGCTGCTCGATGCGTCCAAAGCGCCACAACAACAAAGCTGCGATCCAGACAAAGACAAACATTCCGGCGATAATGATTCCGGCAATATTGATGTTGAATGTCGCCATCTGTCGCCAGAATGCGCCTCCGAGATGGGCTTCGTTTGCGATAAGACCAAGCATCTCTATCGTGCCGATGATCAACGCCACTGCTACGGAGAGCCCCGTGATGGTGATGTTGTAATAGACCTTGCGGACTGGGCGAGCGAACGCCCATCCGTAGGCAAAGTTCATAAACGACCCATCGATTGTGTCGAGCAGGCTCATT